>JAAEOZ010000600.1 GCA_024222685.1 Gammaproteobacteria bacterium
AATACCAGAATCTATAGCAACTGTGTCATTCAGTTGGGAATTATCAATTTGGGATTGTAAAACGCTCATTGGCTGACCAAGAGATAATAGGGTCAGGTCTATGATTTATGATCAAGCTATTATTGAAGGTTCCTCGTAAAACATTGAAGGTCTTTCCCTCCACCAAAATCTTAACCCCGGAATCAGGATGACCCAATGCCGATAGCACCGTAGAAACTATGAAGGACTGAAATCAGCTAACCTTTAATCTCAACCATAAAAGGGGAACCTCATGAAAACAGTCCTTCAAGACAAAGATAGCGCAACTCATAGCATTTTGTACATGGCTATGGAACTGAGTCACAGTAAATGGAAACTGGGATTTAGTAATGGAGAGAAAATGCGAGTGAAAACCATCGATGCCCGAAATTGGGAAAGTTTACTGGCGGAAATTGAACTGGCGAAGCAGAAGCTCAACTGTGCCAGTGATTGCCAGGTGGTAAGCTGTTATGAAGCCGGTCGAGATGGATTCTGGATACACCGGGCACTCGTTGCCGAGGGTATTGACAATCAGATACTGGATTCCGCTAGTATCGAAGTAAGTCGGCGCCAGAAGCAAGTCAAGACAGACCGAGTCGATGTAATCGCGCTGCTCAGGTTACTGATGCGCTATATGAACGGCGAGAAACAGGCCCTACACACCATCCGCATACCGACAGTGGCCGAAGAAGACGATCGTCGCTTAAACCGAGAACGTGATCGGCTACTCAAGGAAAGAGGTGCGCACAGCGCCCGGATCAAATCCCTACTGGTAGTACACGGTATTGTGTTGGAAAAAATTAGCTCACTGCCGGTCATGATAAAAGATGCAAAAGCTGCGGTGATCGGTTATGACATACCACCGGATCTAAAGGCGGAGCTGATACGGGAATATGATCGCTATGCCCAGGCCAACCAACAAGTCAAGCAACTGGAAAAATTGCAGATTGAACGTGCCGAAAAAGAGGGTCTACCGGCAACGCACAACATACAGCGGTTGCGCAACTTGCGAGGCGTGGGCTGGCAATCAAGCTGGATGCTCGTCATGGAATTTTTCAACTGGCGTCAATTCAAAAATGCTAAACAAGTCGGAGCCTGTGCCGGCCTGACCCCGACACCCTACGACAGTGGTGATAGCATCCGAGAACAAGGCATCAGCAAGGCGGGCAATAAACGTGTTCGCAAAATGATGATTGAGCTGGCCTGGCTATGGTTACGCTATCAGCCTAATAGCGAGCTAAGTCAGTGGTTTGAAAAACGCTTTGGTAGTGGAAGTAAACGCATGCGCCGCATTGGTATCGTTGCCCTGGCGAGAAAACTACTAGTTGCGTTATGGCGTTACCTGGCACAGGGTGTTATTCCCAAAGGCGCCGTACTGAAAATAGTATGAACAGGTAAAAAGATCAAAAAGAGTTAAAGAGTTGTCGAAAGTACTCGGTTGCGCCCTTGGTTGGCAAAAGCCACACCGTCCCTGTAGAAGGGGTACTTTCACACCAGGTTAAAGGCGACGTTAACGCGTACGCAATTTAAGGTAACCGGCAAAAGTCCGGAACGGATAGAAGGTGGTCACGGCCCATGATTGGTCTGACGAACAAACAAAACCTGGACAACGATTTATATAACAGAATACAAATAGGCAATATATGATGAAAAAACGACGATGATACTTTAGTACCGAACGTAAGGGGTTGACATTACAGTTCTCATAGAAGGGCGTATTAGTGCAGCGTAATACGCCGCATGTCTTAAAAACTCACACCAACCTCAAGTTCAACCCGGTTGCCGCCCCAGTCTTCGGGATAGATCTGACGTTTAACCAATTGATGAAAAGTAAAATACGGCCAATCTTTAACCTGTTCTACATGACCGTGCTTAACAGGATTATTATGAAGATAGTCCATAGGCGCGATTCGGTTTCTTATGTGTTGGCATGATCGACTTCACATTTCGATTCAATATATCAATACCAGCTCGACTTTAGGCCGTTAATTCATTAAAGTGCCCGCCGCCCTTCAGGCTTGAAGGCTGATTTAATTCGTCACCGTTTACAACTCCAGGAAAATCCATTGATCTCCATCGCTAACATCACCATGCAATTTGGCGCGAAGCCGTTGTTTGAAAACATCTCTGCCAAATTCGCCAATGGCAATAGATACGGGTTAATCGGCGCGAATGGCTGTGGTAAATCGACCCTGATGAAAATCATGAATGGAGAACTTGCACCCTCTGCCGGCAATGTTTCGATAACACCGGATACAAAAGTTGGCACGCTAAGCCAGGATCAGTTTGCTTTTGAAGAATACAGCGTTATTAATACCGTCATTATGGGTGATGTTGGACTGTGGAAAGTAAAGCAGGAGCGCGAGCGCATTTATTCTATGCCTGAAATGTCTGAGGAAGACGGCATGAAAGTTGCCGACCTGGAATCTGAGTTTGCCGAGATGGATGGTTATAGCGCCGAAAGCCGTGCCGGTGAAATATTGCTGCAGGCAGGTATCGCCGAGGAATTTCACTACGGTTTGATGAGCCAGGTTGCACCGGGCTGGAAATTGCGCGTTTTGCTGGCCCAGGCATTATTCGCCAACCCGGAAATTCTCCTGTTAGACGAGCCAACCAATAACCTCGATATCCATACCATAAACTGGCTTGGCACGGTGCTGAATCAACGCAAATCAACCATGATTATTATTTCTCACGATCGACATTTTCTCAATTCGGTCTGCACCCATATGGCTGATATCGACTATGGTGAATTACGAATTTATGCGGGGAACTACGAAGCGTTCATATCAGCTTCTTCGTTGATTCGAGAACAGTTGCAATCTTCGAATGCAAAAAAGAGTGTGGAGCTCGCCGAATTACAACAGTTTGTTGATCGATTCTCCGCCAATGCATCCAAGGCTAAACAGGCCAGCTCGCGCGCTAAAAAAATGGAGAAAATCAAGCTCGACGAAGTCAAACCATCAAGCCGAGTCACGCCCTTCCTTACTTTTCAACAGGAAAAAAAGCTTCATCGTCAGGCATTGGTACTGGAAAACCTGGCACATGGTTTTGATCAGGGGAGCTTGTTCAGCAACGGCAATGTCATTCTCGAGGCCGGCGCAAGACTGGCGATCATCGGTGAAAACGGTACCGGTAAAACGACTTTTCTGCGCTGCCTTATGAATGAGTTAAAGGCCGATCAGGGCGAAATTAAATGGTCTGAGAATGCAGCCATCGCTTACTGCCCGCAGGATAGCACTGCTGAATTTGATAATGATTTGAATCTGTTTGACTGGATGTCTCAATGGCGTAGACCGAAACACGATGAACTCATGGTTCGCGGCATGTTGGGACGATTGCTGTTCAGTGCCGATGATTCGAAAAAGAAAGTCAGGGTCTGTTCCGGTGGTGAGAAGAATCGTCTGCTGTTTGGCAAGATGATGATGTCGGACGCCAATGTATTAATCCTCGACGAACCGACAAATCACCTCGATATGGAATCTATCGAGGCACTTAATCAGGCACTGCTAAAATACCAGGGTACCGTGGTATTTGTCAGCCATGATCGCGAATTTGTATCCTCACTGGCGACTTCCATTATCGAAATTAAAGACCGAATGCTGGTAAATTTCCAGGGCTGTTACGATGAGTACCTGGCGAGTCAGGTGGAAATGCCCAGAGTCGCATAGCCAGGCGGAACAATTTTCGAAATCTTTGCTATGCTCAAGTGATAGCAGAAATATGGAAGTAACCGGCGTTGAACAGAAAAATCAGTATCGAAAAGCTACTTGAGAAAGGAGACTCTTTACCAACCCTTCCCGAAATTTATACGCGGGTATCAGACTTACTCGAAAATGAAGATTCCTCCGTGAAAGAAATTGGAAGAATAATCGCAACAGACCCGGCTATTTCCTACAAAATATTAACCATGGTAAATAGTGCCTATTACGGTCTGCAAAATGAAATTTCGTCGGTTACTCAGGCGACATCATTACTCGGTAGATTTCGCCTTAAGCAAATATTAATCGGATCTCTGCTTAGCGAGATATTCAAGGGGCTCGATAGCGATAATTTTTCACTTCACGATTTCTGGAAGCACAGTATTCGCACCGCAATAATTGCTAATCAGCTGGCCATACATAGCGATATCGGTAGTGAACCGGAAACACTATTTACCGCGGGCCTGTTACACGATGTCGGCAGACTCATACTGGCAGCTCAAATGCCGGAGGTTTTACCCGAAATCGAAAAGCGGGCTGAAGAAACACGATGGGGTATTGTCGATGCCGAGATCGATATTATCGGAATTTCACATACTGAAATAGGCGCTGCATTGATGATTAAATGGGGCTTTCCAGATTTGATCTGGGTTTGTGTAAAAAACCACCATGAAACTGGTTATTCCGGCCCGTTTTTCCAGGCGGCACAGATTATATCATTATCGAATCGACTGGCAGTTGTTGAGGTACCGGCCGATGAATCGGAGACCATTGAAATGCTTCGCAATATTCCAAACTGGCAGGATTCCGGAGCTACCCTGGAAACCGTCCAGTTTGCCTGTCAGACTGCCGAAGAGATGGTTTTTGACGTGATGAAATCACTTGGTATGCACAATCTTGAAATAGATTTGTAATTGCAGTTACTAAATTTTCTCTAAAGGCGGATTACTTCACCGATTTTTCACAGGCTCCAGGTATAAATGGCCAGTGTACAAATAAAACACTGCTGTTGGAGCAAAATCATGAATTCAGATCGACTGCATATAATCAGGTTACTGCTTTTTTCCGCTATGTTAACTATATTTAATTCGGCCTATAGCGATTCAGACGCTTTTGACTTCCAGGCAAACGCCAAAATGCTGCATAAACATCACGGCCCGGTTGATAAAGCCTATGGCATGGTCAATGTGATTATCGATGATCAGGGAAAAGGCCGCCTGGATGTAATGTTTTCCAACGGAAGTCATATAAACTGGGTTAAATTCAATGCTGAAGTGAAATTTATAGACGCTGGCGGTCGAGTGGTCAGAGAAGAACATGTTTATCGCTGGCTGGAATCTGCTAATGCAGAAGGTGCTGCCGAACGCAAGGTAACCAAATCTATGACATTAAATCGAGTTAGATCGGTTAAAGTCGACTTTTATCTCACCGATATAATAGAGTCTGGTTACGATGAAATCGCAAAAATTGGTTCTGAGCAAACTTATTTTTAAAGTTTGCATGTAATCGGCAGATCAATTTGCGACGATATTAGCACCCGGTTTCGGAAAGGTGCGCGTACCTTCGTAAACTATTTGCCATTGCTGGTCTTTCCTGTGCCAGTAGAGCTCCTTGGGCGATATCAGGTTAAGGTTATTACTGGCATAATTCTGTTGAAATTGCACCAGCACGAGATCTTTTTCGCCTGGGTAGTTAAATACATTGAGGTTGTTATATTCGACTTTAACATAAGTTTTTTTACGATTAACCCAGCGTTTGTGACCATCCCATTTTTTAAAGTCCCGACCATAAGCGTGGTATTCCTGGCGGGAATAATGCTGTCGATAGCGCTCATGATCGAGGCTTTGCCAGTCGCCCAACCAGCGACTAATGGTCTTTAACCAATACTGTCTTTGTGATTGCCATTGCTCCTGGTTTAACCAGTCGATCTTATCGGCAACCACCACCGGCGTGTGCATCTGCGGCTTTATATACTGATCGATGTGAATAAAGTCCGGGTTGCTGACAACGATACAGCCGTTACTTGCCCACGGAGAACGATTATAGGTATAGGAAGGCGTACCATGAATCCAGATACCTCCACCGGTACGCTTCTTACGCACATCCCAGACGTTAGGGTAACTGATAGGAAAAGCTCCGCGACCATAGAGATCGGGTAACTCGCCATCATCGATATAACGCGTAACGTGATAAATACCTATCGGGGTTTTCTGATCACCGCGCTTTTCCTTGCCTGCACCTTTAAGACCGATACTGATGAAGTAGTCGGTTTCGAGTATCGGTGTTCCCTGCTCGTTTCGATAAACGTAAATACGTGAACTTTGCAAATCGACAAGAATGGCATAGGGCTGGTTTTCGGCGAGGAAAACGATGTTTCCCGGATACATGTTCTGGTGTGCGTCGCTGCTTTCGTGCTGAAGGCGTTGCCTGATCTCATGTTTGAAATCCTGTACTGCCTGGTCGACTTCCAGACCCGAGCCGAAATGTGTCAGCGGCCCGGCTTTGGCCAGTAACAAATCTGCATACAACATTTGTCCCAGACGGCTATGAGGATATTGCTCGAGCAGAATACGGGTTCGGTCGAGTGCCTGTTGGTGATTCAGACTTTGAATTTCCCTGATGGTATTGAGCAGGCTTTGTTCATAGCTGTTTCCCGGTATATCGTTCATGTCGTCAGCAAATACAGCGGTTATCAGGCACAGGGCCATGAGACATCTGACAACAGTTTTCATAGTACTGACAACACCCTTTCCTCGATGATTTTCCAGTGCTTGCCGACTCGTTTAAAGCCGAGCCTTTTCAAAACACGATCACTATAACTGGGGGAATCAAAGCTTTGCTTAAAGACAATAATAGCTCGAATATTATTATGTGCACGGATTTGAATATCACTCACACCAATCTTGATGAATCCTGGTCGCATTATGCGCTGGCGTCGGTATTCTATCCAGCCACTGTGGGTTTTAAAATTTGGCCGATGGTCTGTTGAATAAAAACTGGTATAAGTAGTAAAGTCCTTGTCGCTCCAGGCCCTGGCCCATTGCTTAACCTGGTTTTTCAGTGCCCTGGCTAAATCCTGAGGACTGCCATTTCCCTGTGACTGCTTTGCTATCAGGCTTTCAGCAGTTGCTGTCTCAACAGGTATATCTAGCTGACTTAGCGCCGACAGCTCAATTTTGTGGGTATACTTTGCAGGTTCAATCGATTCGCTTAGTGCCCGGCGATAGGCTTCGCTGGCGATGCCGGTGTATATTCGACTCAGATTTTGATAAACCGTTGCGTAGCTTTTGTGGGTTTCGATTGCTTCAACCAGTAGTTTACTGGCTGCATCGTAATCACCTCTGGCCTGATATATCATCGCCAGATTGTTTTTTGGTTCGGGCAGCTTCGGATACTGTGAAATTAACTGCCGGTACAGGGTCTCGGCTCTGTCAGCCTGACGATTCATCTGGTACGCGAATGCCGTCAGGAATTTGACTTCAGGCCATTGCGGGTGTTGAGCCAGTAGTTTTTCGCCCGATTGAATCGCACTGCGAAATTTCTTCTGTTGTACCAGGGTCTGCAAATCCTGTGCAGAATCAGCCAGGCCAGCTAAAGGCATAGATGAAATTAGAAAGAATATGATGATGGAACGTAGCATTGGCTTGACAGTAAACCGGAACGCGGCTGAGTATAACAAATAATTAAATAGCCACAGGAGCTTTAGTTGCGCTTATATCTGGTAGATTCCAGTATTTTTATTTTTAAGGCCTGGTTTGCCCAGAGACAGGCGACATCTACTGCGTCGGGGGAACCTAACCAGGCCTTTATTGGATTCAGTGATTTTGTTTATCAGCTTCTGACTGAAATTGCACCGGCAAAACTGGTTTTTGCCTTCGACGAAAGCCTCAGGCATTCGCAACGAAACGCGATATATGCCGATTACAAGGCCAATCGAAGCCCTGCGCCGCAAGAACTTAAACGCCAGTTTATCTGGTGCCGACAGTGGATCGAGCATTTGGGTATATCCGCAGTATCCAGCGACAGCTGGGAAGCCGATGACCTGATCGGAACCCTGGCGACATTGCATCGATGCAAGGATTTACAGATTACAATACTGTCGGCGGATAAAGATTTAACGCAATTGATTCGAGATGGCGATATATGGTGGCCTTTCTTTCAGTCCGTCAAACTGGATTACCGCGCCATTCATAAAAAATTCGGTGTAAGACCGGAACAGATCGCCAATCTGCTTGCGCTCACCGGTGATAAGGTTGATAACATTCCGGGCATTCCTTTCATCGGCATGAAAACAGCGGCAAACTTACTACGCAAATACGACAATCTGACTCGGTTACGGCAAAATCTTGATCAGGTAGGCAAGATGAAATTTCGCTATGCGGGTCGTGTTCAGGAATCGCTGATTGAAAACCAGCATATACTCGATATCTCCAGTCGGTTAACCCGGATTAACTGTAAACTGGAGGGCCTGGACCAGATACCGATTGATCGCTCTACACCGGCGTATAGTAAGCTGTATGAAATGATTGAATCCCAGGCGATGGATCCAATACGCAGACAAAAATGGCAGGATTTTATAGATAGTGCCTAACACCATTCTTTTCAACAAACCTTTCAGGGTCATGAGCCAGTTTTCACCGTCTGACAACAGGCAGACATTAGCCGATTACATCGATCTACCCGGTGTTTATCCCGCTGGGAGACTGGACTTTGAAAGCGAAGGCCTGATGGTATTAACCGATGATGGAAAACTACAGGCACAGATTTCTCACCCTCGATATCGAAAAACCAAGGTTTATCTGGTACAGGTCGAGCATATTCCGAATCGTAAGGCGCTACTCGGGCTGAGGCGAGGTGTAACCCTCAAAGACGGCATCACCACACCGGCAGGCGCCAGTTTAATTGAGCCACCCGAATGGTTATGGCCGCGCGACCCGCCGATTCGCGAGCGGCGTGAGATTCCAACACAATGGCTCAGGATCGAAATTCAGGAAGGACGTAATCGGCAGGTACGTCGCATGACGGCAGCTGTGGGTCATCCGACTTTAAGGCTTATCCGTGTGGCGGTAGATCAATGGACTTTGCAGGGCCTGACGCCAGGGAGCTGGCGACAGATATGAGCGACTCGTTGTGGCAGGCGGTTAAGAAATCGATAAGTGATAATACTCGATATCACTTGCGTGATTATCGGCTAGCAAGGTTAAGTGGTGGCAATATTAATCAGGCCTGGCATCTATCAGACAGAGAAAAACAATATTTTGTTAAAACAAATCGGGGCGACCTGCTTTACATGTTTGAGGCTGAAAGGGCGGGTTTGGAGGAAATTCATCAAAGCCAGGCTATTCGCGTGCCCGAGGTAATCGGTTGTGGGGCTGTAGCTAATCATTCATTCATTGTGATGGAGTTTCTTGAAATTGGGGGAATAGCCGACGATTCTCTGCTTGCCCATCAACTGGCAAGCATGCATCGCTGTACACGAGACCAGTTTGGTTTTCATATTGACAATACTATTGGCAGCACCGCTCAAATCAACACAAACGACGAAAGCTGGGTTGAATTCTGGCGCACACAACGGCTTGGTTTTCAGCTTGATTTAGCGGTAAAAAACCGGCTGGACAGGGAAATGATAGCTCGCGGTGAAGCCCTCAGCGAAGTCGTAGCTCAATTTTTCAGTAGTTATCGACCCGTCGCTTCATTGCTTCACGGAGACCTCTGGAGTGGGAACTGGGGTGCCGACAACGGGGGCAACCCGATTATTTTCGATCCCGCCTGTTATTACGGCGACCACGAGGCCGATCTGGCGATGATGGAATTATTTGGTCAACCGGGCAGACGGTTTTTCGATGCCTATGACGAGGTTTTTAGCATTGATGCGGGATATACAACACGTCGTGATTTATACAATCTGTACCATATACTAAACCATGCCAACCTGTTTGGGGGCCACTATTCCAGTTCTGCCAGAAACCTGATCGACAAACTATTGGCAGCAGTTTAGCGCCTGCGTCGTCTACGCACTGCTATTTTAGCCTGTAGCTCATGCTCACCGCGAGCCTGGGCTTTGGCACCTTCGGTGATGTCGCCGAGCACACGAATTACTTCGTCGAGATCAGGTGTATCACCGGGCGGCGTGGAATCCAGCGCCTGCCGCATAGCCGCAACATGTTCGGGAGAAGTGCCACAGCATCCGCCGACTATGCGGGCGCCAGCATCGCGCGCCAAAATGGCATAACTGGCCATAATTTCAGGGGTTCCGTTATAGACGATTTCGCCGTCGACAAACTCTGGAATGCCGCAATTGGCCTTGGCAACGATAACTGGATTACCACCATTAGCAACAGATTTGATATTCATCACAGCGGCCACAACCTCGGCTGCACCAACCCCGCAATTGGTACCGCAGGCATGAGCAGCGGGTTGCAGGCTGGTATGGATATCCACCAGGTCTGAGGCGCCGATGCCCATCATAGTACGTCCATTGGTATCGAAGCTCATCGTGAATACAATCGGTAGCCCTGCTTCTCCGGCACCTTTTACCGCCAGTTCGACTTCTTCACGTGACGACATGGTTTCGATCCAGAGTACGTCGGCGCCGCCTTCTTTTAAGGCCAGCGCCTGTTCTGCGAATGCCGCGACCGCAGCATCGGGTTCGAGTTCGCCTAGTGGTGCGAGAAGTTCTCCAGTCGGCCCAATTGATCCCGCAATAACTACCTCGCGTCCCGAAGCTTCGATTTCTGCCTTCAGCAAATGTACCGCGGCTATATTCAACTCTGCAACCCGGTCCTGGGCGTTATGCAGCTTTAAACGGTAACGCGTGCCTCCGAATGTATTCGTCAGCACGATATCCGAGCCGGCATCGATAAAACTACGGTAATGTCGGGAGATTTTTTCCGGTTCAATAATATTCCATAATTCTGGAGCGTCACCGCTTTGCAGGCCCGCAGCAAACAGGTTGGTACCTGTCGCACCGTCGGCGAGCAAAGTCTGCTTTTCGTTGAGAAACTGTTCAAATAGGTTAGCCAAGCTTGTTACCTCGATTGTTTTCAGACGGCATTAAAATTATTATTGACATTATAGCACCAAATATGGAAACATAAATATATCTTTATGTTTAAACAATTCATACATGCATACACTGGATACCCTTCTGGTCGGACTACGTGCTGCTGGTGAGCATACCCGCCTACGCATACTGGCTTTATGCGCGCGCGGTGAACTCAGCGTTTCCGAGTTAACACAGATTCTCGGTCAAAGCCAGCCCCGAGTGTCCCGGCACCTGAAACTGATGGTTGATGCCGGCTTGCTGGAGCGTCTGCCTGAAGGCACACAGGTTTACTTCAGAGTATCTGATATAGCAGAAGCTTCAAAAATTGCACATGCTCTGGTGTCCTTGATACCAGAATCCGATGCAGTGCTTAATCGAGATCTCTCGCGTTTACAGCAGGTGCGGGATACCAGATCGAAGAAAGCGCAGGATTACTTCCATAAGGTTGCCAGAAGCTGGGACAGCATTCGTGCCATGCATGTACCTCAACAACAGCTTGAAAACACGCTATTTGATGTTGTCGGAAGTGAGTTCGATGGCGACTTACTCGACATAGGCACAGGCACAGGCAGGATTCTGAAGATATTTGCAGATCGTGTTCGCCGCGGTGTTGGTATCGATCTCAGTAATGACATGTTATCAGTTGCACGTAGTAATCTTGAGGGTCAGGGCTATAAGCATATTCATGTAAGAAAAGGTGATATGTATCGACTACCGATAGAAGACGATAGTTTTGATCTTGTTATTTTGCATATGGTACTTCACTACAGCGACGACCCTGGCGAGGTAATCCAGGAGGCTGGACGGGTATTGAGAAATCGGGGACGCCTGATCGTAGTCGATTTTGCCGCACATAGTGAAGAATATCTGCGTAGCGATTATCAGCACTATCGACTCGGATTTACCGACGACGAAATACTGAACTGTTTCGACAGTGCTGGAATATCTTTCGAGCAACACACATCGAAACTGGTTGGAAATCCGCTTACAGTAAAATTCTGGGTAGCAGAAAAATCCGACAAACTGGTTCAGCTCAGAGCTAACGCAGATTAATTTTCAGGAAATAAAAACAGGATTTTTCAATGACTAAAACACCGACGTTTTCATACGAATTTTTTCCACCACGAACGCTACCGATGCAACGTCGTTTCTGGCGCGCTGTCGGTCAACTAGAGCGGATTAACCCCGAATTTTTTTCTATGACATACGGTGCACTGGGTAGCGCCAAACAGATAAGTATCGATACAACCCTGGCTATGTCTGATGAATCACCGATACCGGTAGCCGCACATTTAACCTGTTCAGACAGTACGGCTGACGAGATTGAATCGGTTACACGTCAACTGGGCGAAGCAGGTATCGAAAGAATCGTGGCACTTCGTGGCGACAGCGATGCCGAGAACAATCGCTATGCCTACTCCTCGACTATCGAATTCATTCACAGGATTAAACAAATCGGTGATTTCGATATCAGTGTAGCGGCCTATCCGGAGGTGCACCCGTTGGCGAAGTCAGCCGCACAGGATTTGCAGCACCTGAAAGCAAAATTTGATGCCGGTGCCAACCGGGCCATTACGCAATTCTTTTTCGAGGCAGAATCATTTCTCAGATTCCGTGATCGAGCACGGGCTATCGGTATTGAAAACCCCATCGTACCAGGAATTCTGCCAATACTGGATTTCGATAAAGTTAAAAACTTTTCGTCGAGATGCGGTGCCAGTTTACCCGCCTATCTCGAACCCGCTTTTACTAAATACAAGGGTGACCTGCAGGCCTGTTATAACCTGTCACGTGATTTATCCATTGTACTATGCGATACGCTACTCGACGAAGGCGTCGATCAGTTTCATCTCTATACCTTAAATCAAACAGATATATGCCTGGATATCAGCCTGGCATTAGGCGCTGAAGTTACTGCGAAGAAAGTTCTGGATGCGGCGTGATCATCCCGAAAGCTCCAATACTGTTATTTTGCTTTTGCCTGACCAGTATTCTTTTAGCGAAAGAAAGTATTGCCCAGAGCTGGTTAAACGAGGCTGCCCGGGAATTTGAGGAGCTACGCTTAAAGCAATTACAAACCGTACGTAATAGCAGCAACTTAATAGCCTTCAGCACCGATGGTTGCAGTGGATTTCAGTCGCAAAACTGGTCGGCTTTAGCCAAAGCACTACCTGGTTTCGAGAAAAAATTTGGCGATAAGCCGCCCTGGGAAAACTGTTGTGTCAGCCATGATAAAGCGTATTGGCAGGGCGATGTATTAGATGGTTATACAAAGCGTAAAAAAGCAGATCAGGCACTCAGGCAATGTATCGTCGATACCGGTACACGACTGACACCCCAGTTAAGCACTAAATATAAAGTATCGAAAGAGAAGCTAAGCCAGAGTTTTTCTGTGACAGCAGAGCTTATGTACAGGGCAGTACGTCTGGGAGGCCTTCCCTGTTCGATGTTGCCCTGGCGTTGGGGATACGGCTGGGATAACTGTGCTTTTTCTGCTGTTAGCGACACACCTGCCCTTTACTCCGATATTAAAAGTGACGAACACATTACTTTTTTCAATACCACAGCATGGCTTGATGCCGATAGAGCTCATTGGAATATTCCAGTACATGCCTGGGTTTTTGAACCTCAGCAGAGCACGGTTCGTGCAGGTCTTTTTGCTCAAGTCCTGGAATCTAAATATGATTTACTGATCGATTCAGATACCAGCGACAACTTTCAACGACGTATTAATCTAATGATTGCCGATAATGAACGTGGCAAGAAAATTGTCATACGTATTGCCGGTAAGGATATTACACTGCCAGCTTCAAAAGAAAATGGGCATGCCTTTAATATTATCAAACTACCCGTAGAGGTGGCGCAGGCTTTCCTGGACCAGGGTCACTTACATTACATTGCGGTAACCGGGGTAGATGAAGAGAGGCATTTTGAAGGAGATATTCAGCTCGTTACTGACAGTGGCGTGAGCGTAATAAGTGACATAGACGATACGGTCAAGATTAGCCAAGTAACAAATATCCCGAAGCTATTAGATAACACTTTTTTTAAAGATTTTGTTGCCGTACCAGGCATGGCGGATTTTTATCAGTATTTGAATGCCCGCGGTGTTGCTATTCACTTCGTATCATCCAGCCCCTGGCAACTCTACACTCCTTTACAACATTTTTTAGAAGCCTCGAACTTCCCCTGGTCTAGTCTCGAATTGAAGTATGTTCGTTTCCGGGACGAAACTTTATTCAATTTACTTAAGAAAGGCACTGACACCAAACCAGAACAGATCGAACCTGTTCTTCGGCGTTTCCCCCAGCGCCAGTTTATTTTAATCGGTGATAGCGGAGAACAGGATCCTGAAGTCTATGGTGATATTGCGAGGCGATATGGCTCGCAAATTCGTTATGTTTTAATTCGTAATGTTGATGGTAGTGATGTGGATGATGAGCGTTATCAGGCAGCGTTTGAAAATATTGGTGAGGGTAAATGGATATTGTTTGATCATCCCGGGGAAATTGTTAAAGATTTGTTACTAAATTAGATTGGTGGAGTACATCAGACCTAATTATTTTCAGTTATTCTGAAATAAAGCCATTATGCTCAAGTATCAAGAGCTTACTGCTTTTTAGTAGCTTGCTCCAGCAATATTGTCTCAGCGTTGTTGCGAACACGTTGATCCGGATCGAATTGTAGAGGGAGAATATACTGACCGCCTAAAGTGCTATCAATTTCACCAAGAGCGATGACAGCTGTATTCCGGATTATCGGGTCATAGTCATTCAAGAGACTGGCAAGACTGCTAATCGCCTGCTCACCACCGAGTATAGCCAATGCATCTATCGCGGCTATTTTGACTGAGATATCACTGTCGTATAAAAACGGTTCAATTACATCGGCGACATTTCCGTTTGTCTGTAGAGACAGGCCTTCGAGAGAGGCTTTGCGAATCGACGGCAGATAGTCGTTTAATGCATCCAGAAGAATCGGCAGTGAAAGTGGACTTTTCAATTCCGCCACGGATTCCAGCGCTGCCAGGCGGACTACCGGATCGGATGAATACAGCATCGGCTGCAACTGTGAAATAGTCTCTCCGGGCATGTTGGCATGCTGTTCCAGTTGGTGCAGTTTGACAATTTCAGGATAAATCACCAACAGCGCCTTAGTAGTGATCTCTGACTCAGTTTTTACAGGATATTCTTGATAGTTATACACGGAACTAGCCCTGGTTTGAGCCGGTACAGGAGTGACAGTGGCGGCTGGTATTTCTACCGGCTTCAATTTTATTGCAGTGTCTAAGGGATCACAGCGCTTGTAGGCTGTCAAAGCGAGAATGATCAGTACCGACAATAGACATGAAACCACTCCTCTCCCCGAAGGGAGAGAAACAGGTTTTAATCTACTCAATTTCAAAACAGCTTTCCATGGCGGTTTTGTTACCGCTTTCAGATCTCACGAGGATTTCAAACTTGTACTCGCCTCCATCCGCCAGGGTGAAAAAGTCATTGTCAGCAACTGTCCACTCGGTAATACCCGCGGGCAGGATACTGCTCGATTTATAATCGGTCTCATCGATTTCTACCACGACCTCGTAGTAACGAACGTCCACATCACCTGCGATTCCAAGTTCCTCGTGTGAACCCGTAACACTGGCCCATGCCAGAGTGACCGGTACGGATACCACTGGTAGCTCAGCATCGCAATCCTCCGCTGCGGACTTACCGTTGATAGTCACGTTAGCCGGCGCTGCGGGTATCACATGCGACAGCAGGACTTCACTCTCACGCTCTTCGCCATCAAGCGTTATGCCTTCGATTTCATATATACCCTGGGGAAATCGATTGAGAAAATCTGCCGGGTCAAGTTCGTCAAATGTGGGTTCCGCGCTTTCGAAAAATATTTCCGTCAGACCCTGTCGCTTCAGTCGACCCTGAACTCTGATATTAAGCATACGTCGTTCATTCGGATCCTCGATTTCCAGCCTTTTCCATTCGTCACCATCGATTTTACTGTGAATACCCAGGTCGCCGTCGGTATCATTCAGTTCAAAGAAAAGCTCTGCTTCATCGAATGGAATAGCATTATCTGCAAGCGCGATAAAACTGGCGCTTAAGAGGCCTGTGGCCAGTATTAGTAACTGTGGTTTGAAACTATGCATTTCATTATCTCCTCTTCAAAGTATGGTGAATACAGGTTTATCCTGTGACTAATGATATTGAATCAGAGGACTGAATCTAAGCTGACAAATTGCTGAGAATGTGCTGAGGAATTACAGTAAAATTAAAACTCCTGAAATACACAGGCTAGTTAGTCTTAAGGGAGTCTCAGAATATGACCAGGTTGATTTTTTTATTGTTGTGTTTTTCAATAGTAAGTAGCCCTGCTTTTGCTTTAAGCAAAAAGGAAGTCAGAGAAATCATCAAACAGGCTTATCCCGGCGCCAGAATCACTGAAATTGAAAAAGAGACTTACCAGAAAAAAAGAATATTCGAGGTTGATTTCAAGCATGAGGGCGAAAACCTGGAGGCGATTATCAGTCTGGATGGGGAAATTATTAAAGTGCATATTGATGATTGAAAACACAGACAATAGCAACTCTGACCCCTTTAAAAAATTTATTCGGGGCTGATTTATTTTGTTTCCAGAATATCTTTATTTTGCTATGATCGTATCAACTTTTATTTGTCCTCGACTTTGCCAAGTTTGCGGAAATAGCCGGCTCGAGCCAGGCCGAAGCTAAAAACTCATCCTCATAAGTTCCTGGCCTCCGGGAAATACTAATTCATGTTTCTGAATGTTTGCTGAGGATTTAGAGTATGCGAAATCAAATTACTGCTGTTTGTTTCTTTGTTTTACTTCAATTGTCCTGTGCACAGGCTGCAGAAAATAATGCGCTGACCTACAACCTGCAGTTTTCAATGGAAAGGTCGGCGCTGGAGGGTCTCAGCCTGGGAGAGGAAGCAGCCGAGGATAGACTTGTTGAAAAAGATCTTGAACTGGAAATTGATCTCGAATATCAGATCAATGATGCGACATATCTGTTTTTCACTGGCGCTGTGATTGATGAGACTGAAACCATAGAAAGCGCCGACACTAGCGAACATGTTTCCGGATTCGAGCGCAAAAGAATCGGTCTCGGATATTTTTTCGGCGAGGACATTCGCTCGGAATTAAATATCGGCCGTATGGAGTTTTCCAGTCATAGCGACTGGTTCCTGTGGTGGGATGAGGAACTCGATGGCCTACGCCTGGAATCGACATTCGAGGATTTTGAATTAGTGCTGGGGCTGACCGAAGAGCAGGCTCGTGAATCCACCGCAGTCGATTTTATTGATCCTGAGCAGCAGTCGGTTAAAAGGCATTTACTCAGCCTGGCGTGGGAGGTGTCGGCTGGTCACAGCCTGATTTTTTATCATCTCGATCAATCAGATGATTCCCGTTCCCTGGTTGAAGGCGAATTTGAAGAGATCAAAAAAATTGATGAAGAAGATGCCGATTTACGTTGGAGCGGTCTGAGCTATTTTGGTGAGCTTGAACTCGCGTCAACAGGCCTGTTCGAGCTTGAAATTCATACCGCCGAAGTGCGTGGTACAGAAACTTTATACGAATTTGATGATCCTTCTGCAGGTCTGTCCGAAGTAGTCGAAAAGGAAAATAACCGTGTCAGAGGATCAGCCCGCAGTTACCTGGTCAACTGGACGCCGGGTTTTTTGCAGGATTGGACTTTCTTTGTCGGAAATGCGCGGGGCTCGGGTGATGGCAATCCCGATAATCGACGAGTTGGCGCCTATCGGCAGTCGGGCTTACAGGACGACGCAGAGGCATTCGGAGAGTTATACCAGCCCGAATTATCTAATCTGGAAGCTGATGTTACTGGTTTTAACTGGCAGGTTAGGGAAGGTATAGAAGTATCAATTACCAGTTTTGATTATCGGCAACGTAAAATAGCCGATGAAATGCGCGAAGTCAGCATCGAAGCTGACCTCACCGGGTTAAGTCGTGATCTGGGTCGGGAAATTGATATTGTGGTTACTATTGAAGCCGAAAATGGTATTGAATTTATACTCACCGCAGCAGAGTTTGATCCGGGTAATGCCTATGGCGCCGCTGGGGTAGAAACCAGTAGTTATATTAATCTGGAACTGGCCTTCGAGTTTTAGCGATTTCCAGTTCGATGTTATGGGCTGGTTGCAGTGTAAAGCCCCGAAATGATGACCAGGAAACTTTTCTGATCGTCGAGCTCTAATTTAATATCCAGACTCATAACCCTGGCGAGTGCTTCAACCAGAGTCAGGCCGAGGCCGGAGTTGCCACTGTTACTGCGTGTTTTCTGTTTACGCCAGAAGCGGTCTTTCATGTGTACTATGTCTTCCGGACGTACGTCAGTACTGGCGTTCTTTACTTCGACGACGACATTGTCGTTTCGAATTTTTGCGGTGACATGGACTTTGGCATTTTCGGGGCTGTAGCTTACCGCATTCATAAACAGGTTGCTGAGTATTATGCCGAACTTCTCGCGGTCAGTAGTGACGACCAGATTCTCCACAATACTTTTTTCCAGCGTTTTACCCGATCCATTGACAGCATGCTCCCAGATAGTGTCACAGAACGAAGACAGCTCAATATCCTGCGGATCACTGTGTAACAGACCAGCTTCAGAACGTGCCAGTTCAAGTAGCGTAATAACGACTTTTTCCATCTGCGCCGAAATAACGCCGACATCGTTAAAAAATGCCATTATTTGATCAAGATCATCAGGCACCATCTTACCGACTTCGGCCAGTGTTTTTAATTCGGACAGGGGAGTGCGCAGTTCATGGGCTACGTTCGCGGAGAAACGTTTCTCCCGTTCGAATGCCGATTGCAATCGCTCAAGTAAGTGATTTAGCTGTTTCTCGATTGGTGCGATTTCAATGCTTTGCGGACCGTTCTGGTTTAGGCGTTCAGCCAGCCTTGATTCGTCAATCGCACTCACCTGTCTGGCAAGATTAGATAAAGGTGCCAGCCCTTTACCGATCAGG
>JAAEOZ010000601.1 GCA_024222685.1 Gammaproteobacteria bacterium
TACGGCGCGCGATGTATCCACCCGAGGCATAATCCAATTAAGTCACATGCACTCGACCTCAGCTCTGAATTATACTTTCAGAACATATTTCTGAATTCACTTCTGGATTGTTTTTATGCGCCCATTTATTTCAATTGAACTGATTATATTGCTAACCCTGTTAATCACCGGCTGCGCCAATATAGATAAACACATCGACACCATAAAACCAACCGCCCGGCTGGTGGGAACTCGGTTAACTAATATTAATTTCGAGCAGGCGGACCTGGTTTTCGATGTAGCAGTCAAGAATAAAAACCCGTTTTCTCTACGCATGGCCGGGCTCGACTATGAACTCAGGGTCGCCGACCAGTCTCTGGTTAGCGGGGTCATGGCGCAGGGGTTAAAGTTGAAGAAGTCTTCAACGAGTAAGGTTTCACTACCGGTTACATTGAAATTCGACGATCTGAAGAAACTGCCCGGAAAACTATGGGAGAGCGATCAATTTGCCTATCAGCTCGCTTCAAGTATCCATTTAGATTTGCCTGTTATCGGCAAATACAGCATACCGTTTTCCAGAAAAGGCGAACTCCCTGTGCCTAAAATTCCTTCGGTAAATTTAAAGAAACTGAAAGTGAATAAACTCAACCTGACTTCTGCCGACGTTGTCGCCAGCATAGAGGTCGATAACCCTAACGCTTTTAAACTTGGTTTGAAAAACTTCAACTACAAGCTCAATGTTAATCAGCAAACCTGGGGAGAAGGCACCGGCTCGACACCAAATTCCATTCCGCAAAAATCTAAAGGAACATTCAATATCCCGTTGAAACTCAACCTTTTGACTATGGGCAAAAGTGTTTACCAGTTATTGAATGGCGACCGGCGACTCAGTTACCAGCTTTCCGGCGGTATCACACTTGACACAGGATTGACCTTTCTTCGAGCTTATAAAATGCCGCTGAATATCAGTGGTTCGACAACGCTAAAGTGATATCCTGATAGATAATGCAAAGGGAAATGCCGATAACCGCTATAGAGGATTCCTATATTGCTGCAGACCTTGTGGAACAACCTCAGCTAGTGAATTCGGCTTCATTTTGCTATCATTTTTTACTCGGCACTAATTTCTGCTGTTCAGAACAAAACCAGTCACATCAAATTCAGGAGTATTCAACATAAACGGTAGCACCATACTAATTAATTTGATTGGTGGGGTAGCACTGTTATTGTGGGGCCTGCGCATGGTACGCATCGGCGTCACAGATGCCTGGGGAAGTGAAATTCGCACTACCATAGGTGACAGTCTTTCGAATCGTTTCAAGGCTTTTTTTGCCGGTCTCGGCATAACAATCCTGCTGCAAAGCAGTAGCGCGACCGCTTTGCTAACTTCTTCTTTTACCAGCCAGGGCTTTCTCACTACCGCTCCGGCACTGGCAGTTTTACTCGGTGCTGACGTGGGCACGACCGTTGTTGCACAGGTATTAACCTTCGACCTGTCAGCCATATCCCCGCTGTTAGTTGCCTCCGGCGTTGCCATGTTCACCTATTCCGATGGTGGACGCACGCGAGACCTCGGCCGCCTGCTACTCGGTATCGGTATGATGTTGCTGGCGTTACAACTCATCCTCGCAGCTTCTTCACCTATGCGTGATTCATCTATCATACAGAGCATTTTCGGCGCGCTAGGAGATGATTTAGTCCTGGCAATCATATTTGCCGCGATCATCGCCTGGATGGCTCATTCGAGCCTGGCCACTGTGCTGCTGGTAATCACTCTGACCAGTACCCAGGCACTCGACATGACGGTGGCTTTTGCTTTTATTCTCGGTGCCAATATCGGCGGAGCAATACCACCTTTTATTGCCACGCTTGGCTCTGCCGCGAGTGCACGACAACCACCATTAGGTAACCTGATTTTTCGTGTCAGCGGTGTACTCATCGCGTTACCGCTGATCGATTTGCTGGCGCAATGGCTGTCGCAATTCGATATCAACCATGCCCGCCAAATTGCCAATTTTCATATGGTTTTTAATATCACACTGGCGATACTGTTTTTGCCCCTGATCAACCGCATGGCAAGACTGACTCAGCGCCTGCTTCCAGAGGAGGAAGATGAGGGTGAAGAATTCAAACCCATGAGACTGGACAAATCAACACTGCAAAACCCTCAGGTGGCATTGATAAATGCCGAGCGAGAAGTTCTGCGTATGGGAGAGATAGTCGAAAGAATGTTGAGAAACACATTCATTGCGCTTAAGAAGAACGACGTCGAGCTTGCCAAAAAAACACGCCAGATGGATCAGGTTGCAAACAACTTTTACGACGAGGTAAAACTCTATCTAACGCGGCTAAGCCGTGAGTCTCTCGGTGATAAAGAAAGTAAACGCTGCAATGAAATCATGGCCTTTGCCACCAACCTTGAACACATTGGTGATATCATTTCAGTGGATATGATCGATAGCATTCTACGTAAGAAGCTCGTCAATCGGGAAAAAATGTCGCTGCAGGATAGAGAGGATATTAACAACCTTTATCAACCGGTACTGACCAGTTTCAACCTGTCACTCAATGTATTTACCTCAGGTGATATCAGCAAAGCGAGGCAACTACTTGCTAATAAATACAAGTTTATCAAGCTGGAAAAGCAGGCTGTCGTCAACCACCTGAATAAACTACGCGAAGACATTACCTACAATCCACGACTCAGCGCACTTCAACTCGATGTATTGCGCGACCTTAAGCGTATCAACTCGCATTTAACATCGGTGACTTATCCGATCCTGGAAGCAGCCGGTCATCTACGAAGTCGATTGCGTAGTACTAAAAATAAAACGGATGGTAAGGTTTAGTTTGACACTTTATCGGCTAGCCATAGCTGCAAACAATCATACTCAGCTCAACAACTGCCACCTTTCCACAGTACCCACATCAGCCCATTGCCCACCAAACAGCTCTCCACTAATTCGCTTTTCATCGGCAGCCACACGTAGCAAGGGCGCCAGTGCCTGCCTGCCCTGCTTTAGTCCGCAAAAAAACTGTTTTCTGTAGACGGCTATTCCAGAAAAAGTGAATCGATCTTCAACTTCATTGCCGACCAGGTGTTTTGTAAGCGTAAAGTCACCCGCCGGGTTATGAGCTGGATTATCAACAAGAACGAGATGTGCGTCGACATCAATTTCTGTCAGTTGAGTAAAATCATAGTCAGTAAAAACATCGCCATTAATTACTATGAACTGATCATCCAGACAGGGTAGGGCATGCACGATGCCACCGGCTGTCTCCAGCGCTTCCTGTTCGTGGCTATAGTTTATCTGCAACCCAAATCTTGAGCCGTCGCCCAGTCTGTCTTCAATCATTCCGGCTAACCAGCTGACATTGATTACGACCGATTCCACGCCCGCTTTAGCGAGTGCTTCGAGGTGAAACTCAATCAGCGCCTTACCCTTAACTTCGAGTAATGGCTTAGGGCA
>JAAEOZ010000602.1 GCA_024222685.1 Gammaproteobacteria bacterium
ACTAATTTCTTCGGTGAACTCATTTCCGTAGGCACGGTACATTTTCTCCATACGCATCGAGTTAAATGCGTAGCCACCAAAATCACGCAAACCAGATTCTGCACCACGCTCGCACATTGAATCGTAAATCGATAATAACTGGTACGACGGCATGTGTAATTCATAGCCGAGTTCGCCGGCGTAGGAGACACGGATTACCAGCACATTGGCGCTGTCGAGTTTGACCTCTTTGGCGCATAACCAGCGCAAGGCTTCGTTGGATAAATCCTGCTCGGTCATTAACTGGAGAATATCTCGTGACTTCGGCCCGGTAATCAACATCGAACTCATATCTTCAGAAACATTTGCGATAGTGACATCGAATCCGTCTGCGTTGGAGGTCATCCAGTGATAATCTTTATGTTCGGAGCCGATCGCTGAAACCAGATAAAAACGATCCTCGGCCAGCCGGGTAATCGACATTTCACACATAATGCCGCCATTCGGCGAGTGGAACAGGGTTAGGCCGATACGGCCATCTTTTGCGGGTATTTTATTACATGAAAGTTTATCGAGGAATGCAAAAGCATCAGGGCCGGTCACCAGATATTTGGCAGACCCGGATAAATCAATTACACCGGCAGCATTTTGAACAGCTCTGCATTCTTCGGCAACCACTTCGTGGGCTTCGCTGTGTGACCAGCTTAAGGATTCGCTGCGCACCAGGTCGGTCTGCAACCACAGCACTTTTTCGTAGCCCTGGACAGCTCCGTGTACAGCGCCTTTTTGCAACAACCTGGCATATAACGGACTGGTACGCATCGGGCGGCCGTGTGGCCGATTATCGTTCGGTGCGCCGACAGCGTACATTGCTTCGTAGGACTCGATGCCCTTAATCGTGCAATACTTCTTATCCGCCCAGTCGCCAAATCGTCGGCAATCGAGGGAGGCCATATTGATTTCGGTCTGACCGTGTACCATCCATTGAGCTATATATTTGCCAATGCCGCCCTGAGCGATACCGATGCTGGCACCACAAAGATTCCAGAAATTCTGTAATCCGCCCTGTGGACCAGCCAGGATATTGTCATCTGGTGTATGCGTTATAGGTCCGTTGACTACCGTTTTAACGCCGACTTCCTCGAATTTTGGTGTCAGTTCAAAGCAGCGTTCCAGAAATGGCATTATGCGGTCTAGATCGGGTTCAAACAGCTCACGGTCAAATCCCCAGTCCATGCCATTCAGGGCCCAGGGTTTGGAGCCGCGGGTTTCGTAAGGTCCGACCAGAAACCCAAGGCCTTCCTGACGGATATAGGCTGAACTCCATGAATCGCGACAAACCGGTAATTCCCAGCCCAGTGCTTCGATATCGGGGTGATTCTCGGTGACCAGATACTGGTGCTCGAGATTGACTAGCGGGATATTGACACCGACCATTTCACCAACTTCGCGAGCGAAGCAGCCTGCGGCATTGACAACATGTTCGGTGATAATCGTACCTTTGTCGGTGACCACCTCCCATTCACCGGAGGGCAGGGCGTTTATTTCTACAACACGGGTAAACCGGTTGACTTCGGCGCCTTTATCTCGTGCCAGTTTAGAGATTGGCATCACCACCGAGGTGGGATCGACATGACCGTCATCAGGTGTACTGACTATAATGCGAGCCTTGCTGAAATCCATGAAAGGATTCAGTTTTTCGGCTTCGGCTTTGCTGACTATATTGAATTCAAAACCGATATTTTTTGAGCGGCTTTCCAGATTGCGGAACCACTCTTCTTCAACTTTGCTAAAACCGACGCGAATGCTACCGGTCTGATGGAATACAGATTTTTCACCAGTTTCTTCAGGCAGGATTTCGTTATACAGTTTAATTGTGTAATCATGAATTTGCGCGACGGTATGGTTACCGATGAAATTCGAGCAAAGCCCGGCCGCATGCCAGGTTGATCCACTGGTGAGCTCGCCTTTTTCTACCAGTGCGATGTCAGTCCAGCCCTCTTTGGTAAGATGATAAAGCAGGTTCACGCCCAGTGAACCGCCCCCGATTATGACTACTCTGGCATGGCTTTTCATATTAGTACCTTTTTTTTATTCGCTGCGGCCAAAGGCCGAACGTGGTAAATGTATCGAAAATTGATCGCGTATCTGTCGATCTACTTCGTCGCTGATATGCGTTGGGAAGTAATTGCTTAATATCTCATTTTTCCGAGCAACGGCTTTTTCCAGCAATACTGGTTTGCCCTGTTCTGTCCACTCATTCGGGCTAAGACGGTCACCAAAATCCGGGTAAATATATTCGGTTTGCATGACCTCGAGTGTTTGCCCCGCACCCAGATAGTGGCCTTTATTACCCAGGCAGACATCCTTTAATACCTCAAAACCAAGCGTTTCCTGGTTGACCTCCATGCCTCTTGTGATGCGTAAGGCTGATCCGAGCACATCGTTATCAATCAATAATGATTCCGGGCAGGCGCTCAGCAGACTGGCATACATGCCTGCTGACTCGTAAATCAGATTGGCGCCAGAAGTGGCTGCACAGGCAGTCGTGTAGGCACGCTCGGCACCGCCCTGGAAATCGGGCATTTTTGAATCAGACATACCGCATGCTGTGCCGGTTGGCAGGTTATAATAATTTCCCATTTGCGCACAGGCTGAAGACAAAATGGCCTGTTCCGGCGATCCGCCACTCATTGCACCGGTGCGCAGGTCGGAAACAAACGGCCAGGTACCGAGGATTGCGGGAGCACCGGCTTTAATCGCATTGACATAAACCAGGCCACCAAGACATTCGGCCCAGGCCTGGGCAACTGCGCCTGCCAGACAGGGCGGGGCTGTCGCTCCAGATTGACCAGCGGATAACAGCAGTATCGGCATACCGCCCTCGACTGCGACTCGAATACAGCCTAATGCTTCTTCGGTAAATTTCATCGGTGGTACTACGTGACAACAACTAATACTGACAAACGGTCGTTCACGCCACTTATCTTCGCCGCCGGCGATAATATGCAACATTCTGAGGGTGTCTTCGAGGTGGTGGTCCTCGCTACAGCTTGTACCGACATGCTTGCTAGTACCCATTACCGCGTTGTATGCGGTATTAATATCCATTGTGTGACTATCGGCTATATCCCTGATTACGCAGGTGCGCTGGAACATATGGATGTTGTCGCATTTATCTGTAATGCGCGCCATATCGTAGAGATCCTGGGCGGTTGAATCGCGATATTCGTTGTTGATGGGGTCGGCAATCATGACTGCCGCTCCACCAGTTGAAAAATGGACTCTCGATCCGCTCAGATGGAGGTCGTGTTTAGGATCCTGACCATGCAATACCAGGTTACGACAACACTTTTCCATCGCGTCTTCTACTACAGCGCGAGGGAACTTGATGCGACCATCTTCGACTATCGCTCCAATCGCAGTACAGACTTCGATGCAGTGCTCAGTAGCGTCAGCGAACCCGACCTGTTCAAGAATTTTAAATACAGTATCGTTAATTGATTCGATATCGTCATCTTTTAGTGGACGATACTGACCTCCTGAAATACCCGCGCGGACTGGTCGCAGGTCATCTGCCAATGCTGCTCTTCGAAGCGCAATTTTGGCTTCTCTACCCCCGGAACGTCTCCCCATAAATCTTGTACCTCAGGTCAGGTGACAGTTGCATTTGATCGAACTGAACAATGTGCATTCTGAATTTAGATTTCTATAGATTCAAACTATTATTTTTTATAGTATGCATTAGAAATATTAATATCAAAAAACCTTATGGCGCGCCGTTTACCTCCACTAAACAGTTTGAAATGTTTTGAAGCTACTGGTCGGCTATTAAGTTTCACTCAGGCCGCACAGGATCTCAATGTTACCCAGGCTGCAGTCAGCCATCAAATTAAGGTCATTGAGGAAGACCTGGGAGTGCAGTTATTTATCCGGCATCCACGAAAACTGGTTTTAACAGAGCAGGGTAAGTTATTGCTTCCTGAAGTAATAGAAGCCTTTGATAAGATTTCTAGTGCTGTTGGTGCACTGAGAAAGGAGAGCTATAACAACATTATCAGTGTACGACTGGCGCCGTCATTTGCAGCCAAATGGTTATCGCCAAGATTAAAATATTTCTGGTCGCAATACCCCGACATTGATCTGCGTTTGTTTCACGCTCATCCGGCTGTCGATTTTGATCGTGAGGATATTGACCTCGCTGTTACTTATGGCCTGGGGGACTGGCCAGGTGTTGTTTCAGACCATCTCCTAAGTCTTGATTTTTTCCCTGTTTGCTCACCTGCATTTATGAAAAATGACAAACCGTTAAACGATATTAATAACCTGCGTTACTACACATTGCTCCATGATGCGAATTTTCAATGCTGGCATGACTGGCTTGCGCTGGCCGGAGCTAGTGATATTCCATCAAATAGAGGTACGGTCATCGACGATACCAATGTGTTAATGCAGGCGGCGGTAGATGGCCAGGGAGTGGCGCTTGGCTCGAATACCTTTGTCGAAGACCTGCTGGAAAGCGGCCGTCTGGTCAAACCTTTTGATATTACTTTGTATAATCAGTCTGCCTATTACGTTGTCTGCCCACCGAGTCATTTAGATAATCCGTCGGTGAAGGCTTTTAAGGACTGGCTAATGGGATTGCCGAAAGATTAACCCAATTGCTTTGCAGGATAAAGGCGAAAAGGTATGATCCTGTGGTCTTCAATTGACGCAATAATCACATGACTCCCAACGACTTACGTCAACGCAATCGACGGATTAGACTTGAGATCAGCCCGGATGATCTCGATATAGCTGCCGGTGATTTGTGCAACCGGATTATTGAACTGGCTGAGTATCGTCGGGCCAGCAAAATTGCAGCTTATTATGCGGTTAACGGGGAAATCAGCCTGGAGGAGGTAATTGCTCATGCACTGGGCCTGGGTAAAAAAATCTATTTGCCGAATCTAGATCAAAAATCGCTTCGCTTTTCTCCTTATTTCGATGGCCAGAAGATGCGTATAAATTATTTTAAATTACCTGAACCAGATGTCGATGATGAGCAAATGCTGCAACCCGATGAGCTCGATCTTGTACTCGCACCGCTAGTTGTATTCGATGCGCAATGTAACCGTATTGGTATGGGTGGTGGGTTTTATGATCGTAGCTTCGCGTTTCGTAAGCAGGGCGTAGACAAGCCGGTGCTGATCGGGGTTGCGCATGAAGTTCAGAAAGTGGATCAGTTAATTCCCGAGGAATGGGATGTAAGACTCGATAAGGTAGTGACCGATCAGGCCGTTTATGATTAGCACGACGGATAGGCGAATTAGTAGTTATTCCTATATGCGTCGTATAGGCGTAATATTCGCCTGTCATCCACTAATCTACAGGAGTTTTCGATGAGTCATAGCGTGCAGGAACAAGTCATCATCATGAGCCTGAAACCTCTTTTTGAGCAGGCTGAGGCCGAAAACAGGTGGTTTTATCATAACTCGGAAGAGGCTGGCGAAGTTTGGGCATCACCTGGTTATTTACACAAGGAGCAGAGTGAAGGCAGATTGCTGTGGCCGCCGGAGCATTGGGAGTTGCGCAGCCCGATTGATTATATGGCTAGCATACATCGTAAAGCTGGTGAACTAATCGAAGAATATAATGAAATGGCTGAGCTGCTACGAGTTCCCCATGTATTGTTGATGGAAGAGCAGGATATGGAGCCAGGTGCAAGGGTAGGCTGGATTTCCTAGAATCAGACAGGCATTAATAGCCCCGAACCAGTCGGGGCTTTCAATCTGGACTGATATTAATTCAGAAATCAAATTTCCCAGCCTTGTATAATCTGGCGGCTGCCTCCCATACCGGACCGACTTTACCATCACCTACCGGTTTGCCGTCAAGCTTGACCACAGGCGCGATCTCCTTACTTGAACTCGAAATCCAGACTTCGTCGGCATCCCAGACTTCGTCCATGGTAATCACACGCTCTTCGAGCGGTATAGAAGCATCGTCCTGAAGTACTTTAAGAACCAGCTGGCGGGTGATGCCAGGCAAAATCTGATTATCGAGTGGCGGCGTTGCAACAACACCGTTTTTAACAATATAGGCATTACAGGCACCACATTCTGTTAATTCGTTATTTTCGTTATATAGCAGGATTTCGCCGTCTCCCTTTTGATGACCTTGCTGATAGTGCAAAACGTTACCGAGTAGCGAAATTGACTTGATATTGCAACGATCCCAGCGTAAGTCCTGACCGGTTGAACAGGTGTAAGGTTTAACCAGATTACGATCGGCAACAGGCGGTTCGGGTATCTCGAAAGCATAGCCGAATAGCGTTGCAGGAATACCTTCAGGGTAAGCATGATTACGTTTACTGTCTGCACCACGAGTAACATGTAGATAAATGCCAAGGTTTCCATTGCCGTTTTTTTCCAGTAGCGAGGTGCATAATTTTCGCCATTGATCATGATCCCATTTATGATTGATTTCGATAGCGCTCAATCCATCATTCATGCGTGAAATATGTGGTCCGAAGCCGACCATCCTGCCGCCATAAGAAGGTATGACTTCATATATGCCATCGCCAAATAGAAAACCTCTGTCCATGGGAGAAATTCGTGCTTCTTCGAGTGGCATGTAGTCGCCGTTCAGATATGCAATGGTCATAGAAATGGCCTCAGAATTGGGTTAGTACTGCTAAATTTCGGGCGGCAAGTTAATCAGAAAGGCTTCCACCGAATATAGAACCACATTAAGAAAAATATTGTACCAGATTGGTAAAGTATCTCAGTAATCTCATCCTGAACTGATTGCAATCCATCGAATATAAATCGTCTGTAAAAATCATGATTTTAACTATGCTTAAAACAACTAATAAAGATTGAGGCAAAACGGCCGAATAGTATTGGTATCTACATTTTTTCATGGATTAAACTGGAGTGGACTTCAATGTTGAAAGGTACTGTTGAAACAGGAAGGGTGGTCATTAATGAATACCCTGAAGGTCTGGAAATTATTATTCCGTCACAGAAAAGTACTTTTGCGAGTGGGTTTCTAACGATCTGGTTACTGGCCTGGTCTTATGGTGAGATATTTATATTCAATAAAATTATCAATGGGCCTGAAGCGAGTACAGATGCATTTATCGTATTCTGGCTCTGTGCCTGGACTTTAGGCGGCATGCTAGCCATATTCCTTCTTATGTGGAACACGAAAGGACGCGAAATCATCAGAATTGATGATAAAGAGTTATGGCGAAGCAGAGAATATGTCTGGTTTAGCCGATCTGGACGCTATCAACTGAACGATATCCAGAATTTAAGATTGAATGAAATTGACTTATCCAGGCCCGATATTGATCAGTCAGAGTTTTGGGGGATTACGGGAGGTTCGATTACTTTCGATTATGGTCACTGCACCGAGAAGCTTGCACGGGAACTGGACCAGGAAGATGCCAGTGAACTTATAGATTTGTTAAAAGCGCGTTACCCGATCGCTTAATTCAATCACGGATAGTGCAGTTTTCATGCTAAATTTCGAAGCCGCAGGCCTGACGAAGTTCAAGTAAAATCGATTCACCTTCTGAAACAGGAAGGCCGTCCTCAGTCAATTGATTAATGCGGGTAACGCCGTCTACACTACCCAGTTCTGAGATGTATTTCAGAATACTCAATGGGTTTATCTCTTTTAATAAGTCACGATCATGCCACACTGACAGAAATGAAATGATGCCATAAGCACCCCAGTTGGAAACATCGGCGACGATCAACTCATCGCAACTGGTTGCCGCCGGCACGATATTCAAATCTTTCAGCGCATCACTGACTTTTCCCATACCTATCTCGTTACCTCCGTCGCCAACCGCAATGGTGGGGCAACGTGCCAAATTCATGAACGAATCGAAACAGGCAGTCCGCGCGCTTATGCTTTCACCACGCATGTTGTAATAACCTCCATCGGCCGCCTGACCAGGGCGTTCGATCGAGACGACTGCTTCGGGCAGGTATTTATATAATGCCTTCAATGCCTCATGTTCGCGTGGGTCATGGTCTCCGACTCGAATTTCGTGGACTCGGTATTTCGAAGCCAGCGCCTCGGAAATAGGGCGACCACAAACGATAATAGGTGTCGAACCCAGTGTTTCCAGTGCATCGTATAGGGCTATGGTGCCTACAGGGCCGTCAGTTTCAAAAGTATCGACTACCGGAAAACCTGTGCCGATAAATACGTTGCCTGTGCAGTTACGCAAAATAGTTGCGGCGCGTAGACAATAACCCGGTTCTAAATGAGGCTGCACGGTTTTCATGCCGCGCAGATTTCGCGCGACGAGAATGTCCTCGATGGCCTGGCTAAGTGCCAGATCGGAGTTGAAATTTCTCATAGTACCTGTTGCTCTCGTTTATTGTACTTTGACAGGTTGAGTGCGTTGATAACACGACTTCTCCAGCCAGTGTAGATTATGTGCCTGCTCAAGGCTTATTTCTTCAAAACGGATTGTTGATCCGGGTGAAAGTTGCGCCAGCCTGGCTGTGTCAGATGGAATGACCGATCCGATTTTCGGATAACCACCTATTGTCTGGCGATCATTCATTAAAACAATCGGCTGTCCGTCAGCCGGAATCTGTATAGCACCGTGGCAAATACCTTCGGATAGCATGCCTGTCATGGTTGAATGAATCACTTCACCTTCGAGCCTGAACCCCATTCGGTCACTGCGTTCGGTGACCTGATATTCGGAATTGAAGAATCGCCATTGCTGGATATGATCGAAAGCGGCCTGTTGATAACCTTTGACTACCCGTAATTTTGCCTGTTTAGCGTATACGGGCTGGTGTTCTTTCTCCAGTTTCAGATGATGACTGACTGAACCGGGCTGACAGGGTATGACGTCACCAGCCTTTAGTTTTTCACCATGCAGGCCACCGATTTTTTCACGGATTACGGTCGAACTACTACCAAAACTGGGCTCTATGTTAAATCCGCCTACAACTGACAGGTAGGCACGAACACCCTCGCTGGCGAAGCCAAATTCGAGCAGATCACCTTTTTTAACTGCGTACGTTTGCCACTGTGATATGGGGTCACCGTTAATTTTGCTAGGCTCGTTAGCCCCGGTAATCGCAATCACGGTATCGACATTCGCTTCAAGGCTCAATCCACCAAAACTGATCTCAAGGCAACTGGCATTCGAGTCGTTTCCAAGCAAACGATTGGCCCAGTCATAGGCAGACATATCGAGAGGGCCGCCGGTAGTCAGACCAAGGTTGTGAGCACCATATCTACCTCTATCCTGAATCAGTGTGAGAAGCCCTGGCTGTTTAACAGTGAAGCCACTCATAGCTCACCACCGAGATCAAGAAACTCATCTCGCTGAATTGACCTGAAGCTGACACGGTCACCAACCTGCACAGGCATACATGGTTGAATTTGTGGATTAAACATACGTGTTGGACATAATCCTATCAGGTTCCAGCCACCGGGTGACTGAGCCGGGTAGACCGCTGTTTGCCTGTCGGCGATGGCGACTGCTCCCCTGGGAACTTTCTGCCTGGGAGTAGATAAGCGTGGTGCCGCGATACGTTTATCGACTTCGCCCAGGTAAGCAAAACCTGGAGCAAAACCGATGGCATAAACGCGATACTCGGTTTGCTGATGGATTTCTATAACGTCGTCTATATTAATTTTGGCGCGCTCTGCGATGACACTCAAATCAGGGCCGCTCTCTTCGTCATAGTAAACCGGTAATGTGATTAGCTTGCCACTGCCAATGGTGCCACCGTTCAGACTGGAAACAGCCTGTCGCAACTGATTTTGAACTTCGAAAGAATCGGTTTTATCGAGATCGTAAATGACTAACAAAGAAGCATAGGATGGGACCAGATCGACGATCAATTCAGACAGTTGAGCCTGGATATTTGAGACTGCGGCCTGTATCTGTGACGATACCTCAGGACTGGTTTGTTCAGCAAAATAAATGATGAACGCATTCTGACCGGCAATTTCAATTTTTAACGACATGAATGGATTAGCGCTTAACGGGTATTGCCGTGAATGATGTTGCGTATTTCGACAATCGCCGCGATACCTTCCTCGTTGTCGCCATGAACGCATAAAGTGTCAGGGGTTAGATTCAGGGTATTGCCATTAACCGATGTCACAGTTCCATATTTGCATATTTGCTCGACCTGGGCGAGCATTTTCTCGCGGCTATGTACCGCCCCGGGCTTGCTGCGCGATAACAATTTACCATCGTCGTCATAGCAACGGTCGGCAAAGGCTTCGAACCAGAGTTCAATACCAAGCGCGGTTGCTTCTGCGCGATGGGCATCGGCCTGTGGTGTTGACTGTAACATTAATCGCAGCGGGCGATGGTAGCCTGCAATTGCCTGCATAATCGGCGCGCGTACTTCGGCCCTGGCCATCATATCGTTATACAGTGCACCATGGGGTTTGACATAAGCCAGCTCGATGCCCAGGCTTTTTGCCATTCCGTCTATGGCAGCAACCTGATAGGTGACAAAGGCGGTTATTTCATCGCTGGAGCAGTCCATCGAACGACGCCCGAAACCAACCAGATCAGGGTAGGCCGGATGCGCGCCGGGCATGACGTTATTGTCTTTTGCCATAGTAAGAGTTTTGCGCATCACCAGAGGATCACCGCCATGATATCCGCAGGCAATATTAGCCTGATCGATATGTGGCATGACGCTGGCATCATTGCCCATATGCCAGGAGCCGTAACTTTCGCCAAGATCCGAGTTAAGTAATAGCATGACTGCCCTCCTTACATTATTGCGAGATGACTATTCGGTAAGTCTGTTACCAGCATACAACCTGGGGAATGGGTGATGCAAAATGGAGGTCTGGCCTGCTCAAGCGCAACCTGGGGTGTGACACCACAGGCCCAGAAAACAGGCACCTCATTATTTTTTATTGTGACCGAATCACCGAACTCGGGTCTATTGATATCTGTAATTCCGATAAGATCGGGATCACCGAAATGAATCGGTGCTCCATGCACTGACGGAAAGCGGGTGCAAATCTGAATCGCGCGAATCGCATCTGCGGGTAGCATCGGTCGCATACTGACAACCATTTTCCCGCTGAAACGTCCAGCAGAGACACAGTCGATATTAGTGCGATACATCGGCACATTAACACCTTCACTGACGTTTCGAATTTCCAGGCCATCGGCAATTAAAGCTTCTTCAAATGAAAATGAACAACCCAGCACAAAAGTAACCAGATCGCCTCGCCAGAGTTCGCTGACGTCGGTGATTTCCTGCTTAAGCTCTCCATCTTGGAAAACTCGATAACTGGGTATGTCTGTACGAATATCGAGGTCCTTGCCCAACTGGCTGATTCCAGAGTCACCCGGAGTCGAAGACAATCCTACCAGAGGGCAGGGTCGTGGGTTGAGCTGGCAGAATTGCAGAAATTCATTAGCCCAGTCGGCGGGCAATACGCACAAATTGCCCTGCACATAGCCTTTGCTATAGCCGGATGTATTACCGGTAAACTCGCCTGCTCTAATCTGTTTTCGAAGTTCGAGTGGAGAAATATCCTGGTTCATGGGTTCGGTAATATTAATTATTGAGCTGAATAGTATATGGGTCGGTATAGCTAATACAACAGATAGTAACCTGCGAATATAGAGAATCGTTCGGGGAAATTAGAGTACCAGTCTGGAGTTCTGGTAGTGCCAGTCAAAACTCCGGAAAGTCGTTGATTCTATCAATTAAAACGGTAGCATAAGCTGCCGCTGAAATGCTGAGTTATAAACTGAGACAGGAATTCTGCTCTTGCCATTAAATAAATATCCACAGAGCCAAATTATTGTCGATGGTGAAAACCATTCGCTTCTATTTGACTATGCCTATTCAGTAACCGCAATGTCTATAAATGAGGCAATTAGAGAAATTTTCGACAAACATGGCGAGGATATTCATTTGTTACCTCTGTCGGCCTCTTCTGCTGGTGCTGGGGTTTTTCAGATCAATTCCGAGCAAATAATTGTAGCTCTGCACTTACGTTCTTCAGTCGAACCCAGTATAAAAATGGAAGCAGGGGCTGATATTCAGTCGGTAAAGCTCGATGAAATATTGATTGACAGCGATAGCAGACGTATTTATGCAGGCAGCGCAATCAACTTGAATCAGCTAAACCAGGCGCTAGCTAGCGAGCTGGGTTCGCAATATCGAGTGCTTGGTGCTGATTTAACCAGCTATACCTATGCTCAGGTCGGTGCGACTTTTATGACCGGAGGGATGGGGCCGCAACGTCGTTATTTTAGCGACAGCGTTTGCCAGATTGCACTCCACAATGGTAGTCGAATTCTGACTGTTGAGGGAGATGAACTAAAAGGCTATGCAGGTACCTATGGCTGGACTGGCATTGTTTCAGCAGTATGCTGTGATTATGTCGAACTGCCAGACAACGAAGTCGCTTTCGCGTTACCTGTTAATAATACTCCGCATGACCTGGCGAGGTTACTGGCACACTTCTCGTCTTTTACACGTTTACAATTTGATTCTGAATCCAGAGTTAGCAGTCTTGCCGGTAACGACATAATACTCGGGCTTGAACACATAACCTTAGAGGCCATGCAGCCATTTCTTCACAGCGCTGACAATGGATTAACAAAAAGAGCTGCTCAGTTAAAACTAAACTGCGAACATGCCGAAGCTGATGGGCTAATTTTTGTGAATGGATATTGTAATCTCGAGGTGGATGAGTTCTTACTTCGGCTGGTCGACAATGATGAATCCGAATTATTGACGATATCTGGAATAGGTCTCGAATTTGCGGAGATTTTCAGAGATGCTGAACAAATGAGGGCGATACGTGAAGGGATTCCCTATGCTGCTCGAATGCAGGCGCCAAAAGGGCCTTATAATTTTAAAGGACATACTGATGCCAATATACGATTGAACGCTGATTGTGTAGAGCATGCAATGAGACAGCTCTGGCAGCTTAACCAGCAATATGTGAGCGCTGTTCAGGCTTACTTTGATGAAAATGAAAGTGTCAGAGGTGAAATACTGGTCTATGGGCACTTAAACCCTGTCGGTGTCGATCCGCATAATCGAATTACCTTTGCCTGTGATGATGAGTCTATATATAGTCAGTCTGTTCAATTTCTTGATGATCAAAAAGAGCAATATATTGTTAATCTGGCGAAGCTTTGTGTAGACACCGCTTCTGATTTTGTTGGTGGTGAAAAAAGCGCTGGATCAGAGTACGAAATGTTACCTGCCTTCGCTGACCTGAATAGCACCCCCCCTATGTTAGCCGAGAAAGTTATCCAGCAACGTGATTGTATTCAGGCAGCGTCACCACTATTTAAATGGAGAGCAATGGGGGCTTACCAGTCTAATTGCCACTAGCCAATGTCAGTTGACTAGCCGCCATTTTTGCCAATTTTGTGATTACGAAAATTAGCGATCGAATTTAGATTTGATGTGACAGGTTCTTTTTTACTAAATGAATCGATCCGGGGTAGTGGTTGCCAGTTACCGGTATAACCAAGCGCTTTGGCCTGCTCATAAGCCGCTTTAGCTTCATCCAGACGGTTTAAATGAAAATAGGATTTGGATAACAGTATCCATCCGTCGACATCGTCGGCCTGTTGTTCAAGTCGTTGTTTAAGGCCAGTAAGTAATACATCGACAGGCTTCAGTTTTTCACTGGGAAGCTGTGTTGTAGTTTCAGGTGTAATCTGAGGAAGGTTGCTTTCTATTGATATTGTGGATTTATCCGATACGTAGAACTGAGTCGTTAAAAAGAAAACACTGACTGCAACTAATACCAGTAATCCTACTGTTAAGGGTAATTGATTTGCGATAGATGACTTTTTCATACGAACAGGCTGTCGGTTTATGCATTGTATTGAGTACTACTATACTACTCGGTGATGTAAATTTAAAAAATCAAACAAATTCATTTTTCAAAGGGATTTATTTCCCAAAATAAATTTTATTTATCTGGTAACTTCTGTGTATAGAAATAGAATTAACTGATATGGTTGGTTTAGTTTCGAGTTTGTCGTGCACAGTTTATAGAAAGAAATTTTTTGAATATTGCCAGAGAAATCCAGATTTAAACATGAAGAGACCTTAATGCCTGCCCTGCTCACACGAAAGATAACTCGAAAGATAGCAGCCTGTTTTATGGTTTTTACTGTTTTCGCCGTGATTGGTGCCTGTGGTGGAGGCGGTAAGGGGGGCTCTAATGATGACGATACCGATCCGAATGTTGTTGCAAGAGTAGGACCGATCCTGGCCGTAAGAGTTGGTGAAACCGCGAATTTAAGCGAACAAAATTCTTACACAACATCAAGCCAGTCTTTAAGTTTTAGCTGGTCTTTTGCGCATAAGCCTGATGCTAGTAACGCTGATCTAGTTGACGCGAACACTTCGAATCCCCATTTTGTGGCTGATGTCAGGGGTACTTACATGCTACAACTTGTAGCCACTGCCGATGGGATTTCCAGTAAACGTGCTATTCAGCAAGTACTGGCGACAATCGCTCCAGAACGCCCAACGGGTCCGTTTAACCACCAGGGATTGTCATCTAGTTGTGTTAACTGTCATAACGATGACTTTGTCGATATCCCGAGTAAATCACAAAACCATCTGGCAACCAGCCGTGTTTGTGAAACCTGCCATGCCTCCTTTGGCTTTGACGAAATTCCTTATGTTGATCATCAGGAGAACTTTGGTGTTTGCAGTGAATGCCACAATGGTGAGCTAGCTGTGGGTAAATCAGAATTCCATCAGCAAACTAATGTCGAATGTGACGATTGTCATAATACAATCAGTTTCCTCGAGCTGGGGCCGGATGGGAAATTTGATCATTCCGGGATATCGAGAGCCTGTACCGGTTGTCACAATGGTACCGTGTCTATTGGTATGACGCCGACCATTGCTGACACACCACCGGGTACGCATCCCGATACTAATGCTGAGTGTGGATACTGCCATACCACTTTAACTTTTAAAGAGCCGTACCCTGATCATACTGGTTCAGATGTCGTCGGACACCTATGCACGGAGTGCCATACAGCAGATGGTTCTGGTTCTGCTATCGGCTATCCAAGCGGTCATCCTGATACTGCAGCAGCAGGTGATTGTAATGTATGCCACAGTATTGCGACATTCAGCCTGGGTGGTGTGTTTAATCACCGGGTTGATTCAGCAGTATTATCCTGCGATACCTGTCATACGGAGCCTAATAGTATCGGTGCGATCGGCAAGATATCGGCAGTTCCTACGCATCCCCCAACAACTGCTGACTGCGGTAATTGCCATGCCACGGATAGCCCTGATGGTTTTGCAACTGCATTCGGTGCTGACCATAGTGTGCCGCCTATTTCGGATCTGGGGACCAGATGTGACTCTTGTCATGTTGCCGATGGTTCTGGATCTGCAAGCGGATGGCTGCCAACCACAGCTACCTATTCACATATGCCAATAGGTGGTACAGATTGCCGGGACTGTCATACCCCTGGAACATTCAAAACGGGTACATACGATCATGCCGGGGTAACAAGTGGTTGCGAATCTTGCCATAATGAAATAATTAGTGTCGGTATGATTGCTAGTCATTTTCCAACACCTGGTGGAACTTTTTGTGAAGATTGTCATTATGACGCACTGGCGACCCCAACCATATTTTTTGCGGATGCCAGTTTCGATCACGTAGGGATTGACGTCAACAATTGTACTGAATGTCACGATGGCACTTATTCAACAACAACGAACACGCTTTATGGTAAACCGGCGACACATATACCAACCAGCCAGGATTGCAGTG
>JAAEOZ010000603.1 GCA_024222685.1 Gammaproteobacteria bacterium
ACCGCTGACTGCATTTAAAGGCAATACGACTCGGCCACTATACATAACACCGAGAAATAATTTTGCTGTCCATATGCCATTGTTCATCAGCAAAGCGATATTCTCTCCCTTCTGAAACCCCATCGATTGTAGATGGCCAGCGATCTCCTGTGCGCTGTTGCGTAGTTCGGCGTAGCTTAAATGTTGATTACTGTCGGGTGAGATTAGAAACGTCTGCTCACCCCGGGTTGCGGCCTGCTGATCAATTATTTTAGCAACGCTGTCATTCATGAGTCTGAATTACTAATGTCATATTTTTGCCAGAAGTCTGCAAATAAATCAGACCTGGAAGGTTCCCGCGCCGGTATAGTACGGGCAATTCTTGTGGTATTCAGATAATGCCGATAATTCATGTTATCGGCAATGCTATTTCCACCCCAGGAACCACAGCCCATCGACAACGAGAATGGCAGGCCATTATCAAAGCTGCCGCCGGTAGCAAAACAATGCGCCTGATTAACGATGACACGACAGGTCGGCATATCGAGGCCGATTCGCATAATATGCTCATCGTTTTCGGTATGAATCCCAACCGAGTGACCTTTGCCCTTGAAGCTGAGTATGCGCCGCGTGATATCAAATGCATCGTCAAAGTCTGTAGCGCGATAAATGGTGAGTACCGGACTTAGCTTTTCATCCGAATAAGGATAGTCCTTTCCAATCCCGGTCTCTTCGACCATCAGCATACTGGCTTCGCCCATACCTTCGAACCCTGCCACTTCGGCGATGCGCGAGGCAGTCTGCGCGATGACATCGCGGCTAAGATGGCCATCAACCCAAAGCTTGCTCTGTAACTGTTTCTTTTGCTCCGCATCAAGCAATACAGCATCTTCATTTTTTAAAGCAGCAAGCATGTCATGGTAAACGGCATCAAGTATAACCAGGCTGTTTTCCGACGAGCAACTCGTCGCATTGTCAAAAGTTTTCGACGCCCGAATTTTGGCAGCAGCGTCAGCGAGACTGGCACTATCGTCTATAATCACCGGTACGTTACCAGCACCGACTCCAACGGCAGGCGTACCGCTTTCATAGCAGGCGCGGACGTTATTGCCGGAACCGGTAGCGACAATTAAATCGACCTGCTTCATTAATTCATAAGTATCAGCCTTATTGACCGGCAGATCGAGATGCTGGACTAAACCAGTCGGTGCGCCAACTCGATCAAGTTCGGCATGTATCAATTCAACCAGTTCAGCGCAAACCCGCTGACCTTTCGGAGAAGGTGCAAGGATAATAGCATTGCGCCCCTTGAGTGCATTGATGGTCTTGTTAAACGGCGTGGCGACCGGGTTGGTCGAAGGAACAACAGCACCCACCACACCGATTGGCCGGGCGATTTCAATAAGACCTTTTTCAGGGTATTCAGCAATCACACCTACCGATTTTGCACCTTTTAAATCACGTAACAGACCCAGTGTCTTGCGGTAGTTCTTGCGAATCTTATCTTCGTACTTACCAATGCCGGTATCTTTAATGGCCATTTTGGTAAGTATATGATTATTATCATCGTTAATAATTGCCCAACCAACGGCCGTGACAACTTCATCAACCTGGGCCTGATCATAGCTGTCGTATATCGCCTGGGCGACACGGGCCCTGTCAACCAGGCTTGTGACTTTACTTTGCGCATCAGTTTGATCTGTCATGGTGTTTATCCTTTCATCACTGAATAGTTTAGTAAATGTTACTAATGATTGATCACCGAAGTCACTATCCGTAATAGACCAATGTCGGCACCCAGGTTAACTATACACTTTTCCGGGGGTTTAATACCTTCTGAGCCACAGTTGGCAACATCCCTGGTGGTGAGTCAGGGCACGGTTAAGATAGCGATTGACAACCTGGTCTGGGAAAA
>JAAEOZ010000604.1 GCA_024222685.1 Gammaproteobacteria bacterium
ACAACAGTGTTCTTTTTTATTTCCAGTTTTCGTTCAATTACGCATTGACAATGCCAGGTAATATCGTCAAAGCCTATCCCATAATAGGCCTTGAAATCCCAAGAGCGGCTTGAAGACGGATTACGTGGGAAAACTACAACGCTCTCCTTTTTGGGAATGGATTGAACTGATATTACATTCCCTGCGCCGATTGGTTGACCCGTTAGTGTCGTTACTTTTTTCTGATGAAGAAATTGTTTACGCTGTCCGGTCATACCTCAACCTCCATGAACAGCGCGTTAACTTCCTCCTCAAACGCTATCATTAAGTCCGCATCAATCTCCTCTACCAAATGGAGGTATCGTTGCGTGGTTGTGACGCTGCTATGTCCCAAACGATCTCGAAGATACATCAGCGCATCCCCTTTATACCCACGCTCTCGAAGCCCATGAAGCGTGTAGGTCGCATAGGTATGCCTCGCCATATGAGGCGTTACTCTAAACCCAACTTTGTCACTGACCGAGTTATAAACGCGCTTGATGGCACTGGCGCTATAGGCGTTCCCATCCCGCGTTAGGAACAGGGTTTCAGGCGAGGGTTTACTGCGCTTGATTCTCTTTTCCCGATCAAAAACGCTGTACTCCCACAAATCGCCCATCAACAATCGGGGAACATGAATTTTACGAGGCTTACTCCCCTTTAGCCGCATGTCTTCCGGTCGACACAAAACAACATTGTGGTTTTTCAGCTGCCCATCTGCATCCGATGTTGGGCTAACCACATACGATAAGGGAAACGTACAAAATTCTTCACTGCGTAACCCTGTTTGCAACGGTAGACGCAAGAGCAGTCGATGGGTTGGATTCTCAATCGCGTTTAGACAAATCTTGACTTGGTCTCGCGTCAAAAATTGTATCGGCTCTCGCTTCTCAGTGAGCAGAATATCTGCTGACTCTGATCGGTTTGCACTCGATCCTATATGCTGAAAAAAGTGATTCTGCTTACGAACAAAAACAGTCTCACTTTCAAAAGGAACACTCTGAATAATACCGATCTTCAGTGCCCATCGATAAAATAGAATGATAGTTCTCAGCCTTTGATTGATCGTACTGGACTTCAAACCGCATTCGTTCAATGACCAATCTCGATAGCTTTCAATAACCGATAGGACGCCAACTCTGCGCTCCGCTTTCCAATTGAATTTGTTCGTGATCACGAAACCAAAATAATCATACAAATCTTTTCCGTATCGATGCCAAGACCCCTTGCTGTTGACGCGGCCACGCTTAATGCAATGATCAATCAGAAACCAGTGCGCATCCTCCACAATCTTTTGATCATCATCTAAAATAATGGGAAATCCTTCATAGGGTATTCCATTAATTCTGAATGAGTTATCGCTTAGTACTAGACGCATCTTCTTACCCTATCAATCAACAATCTAATACGACATCAAAACATAACATCTTGTTTTATTACATTATTTTTTGTAACTAAAGCATGTACTAGAATCAGCAAGCCGATATCGATCGATACCTGGCCCTCGCGGAGCCAATTCTTCAATGCCTGCCAAGCCGCTAACCGGGTGTCGAAAAAGTACCCTCGACCGGCCACGTTCAATGTCCACGGCCAGGGCCGATAGAGATCACCCTTATCGATCTGGGTAGCGCTCTCGGTAAGGGCCACGGCGTAAAGCACGGTATGTGGAATACCCTGCTCCATTGCGATAGACCGATATCCCTCCGGGACCGATATATTGCGCCAGCCGACACCGGGTAAAGCCAGACCAACGAGCACGACCAGCCAGACCCCATGGCATCTCAATCGATCCATCGTCTATAGATCCGATGCCCGGAGCTGCGACAG
>JAAEOZ010000605.1 GCA_024222685.1 Gammaproteobacteria bacterium
AATGGGGTTAACTGAAAATTTGCAGAAGTTCTCTGACGTCTTCATAAACAATGTCTGCCAGAGACTCGAGCTCCTCACGCGTACTGGTGCCGGTTAGTACACCGATACATAAACCGGCACCGGCATTACGACCCATTTCAATATCATGCCGATTATCTCCGACTACGATTGTCTGCTCCGGAGTAACTGAAACTGACTCGCAGAACGCCAGTACCATACCGGCTTCGGGTTTAATTCCATGACCACTGTCGTAGCCACAGAGAAAGTCAAAGCTGGACAGGATATCAAATGACTGCAGGGAATTTTGAATACCTGCGTAACTGTCGCTGGTGGCAACACCCAGTTTGATGCCCATATCTTTCAATCTGGATACTGTTTCTTTTAACTGTGGAACGGCAGATGCAGACAGTGCTACCTGTTGCTGAAATATCTGGTTTAAAAGCCGACTGTATTCATCCAGGTTTCTGCTATCTATTTCGTCGGGTAAAAGTTCGGACCAGGCTCGGGCGATTTCGTGGTTATTGCCGGCTGCGAGTAAACTGCCACCAAGAAAACACTGATTGCTATGGTCATATCCAAACCTGCCCAGCATTTCGTGAGCCAGATCGACATTGTTACCTGCAAACTCCAGCGCCGCATAATGATAAACCGGCAGCCAGGTGCTATTGAAATCGATGAGCGTGCCATCTTTGTCGAAGACAATAGCTTTATATTCCATGATTTATTACCTGGTCGGACATGAATTTTCTCCATGGAGTGATTATGTTAGCCTGAATTATGGTAACAAGCATGAATAGTAAATTGAAATTTGAGTGCCTGGCAGAGTACAAAAACGTTTAACCCAGACGGTTGAGTTCGGTGATGGCCTGGTTGGTCTGGTACTGACTGAAGATTTTGATACCATGATCTCGAAGCAGTAAAGCGGTAATACCTGCACCACTGATTCGCTCACGCCTGAAACTACCATCGTATACCTGGCTGCTACCGCATGAGGGGCTAAGCTCGGTCAGGACCGCCACTCGTATAGCATGCTGCTGGCAGAGCTTCAGGGTCTGTTCTGCACCTTGTTGGAAAGCTTTGGTCACATCATGCCCGGAAGCTGTTAACACGTGGATCGTCTGCCAGGATTGAATTTCTGCTGGTTCGCGAGGGGTAGATAAACCTCCGGCAACTTCCGGGCAAAATGCAATAACCCGATCTTCACTGAGAAGTTGTTTCAGCGCCTGACTGGCTAGCGCTTTACATTGTCCATCATAGCGAACCGGTTCGCCTAACAGACAGGCGCTCACTAGAATTTTGGCCTCATCGTTCATGTTATTCTGGTGCTGGATTACCAGTCGTCCATTTTTTGAATCGCTTTTTGCAGTAAGTTAAAAGTGTTGAATAGTTCGGGAAATATAGTTCGAATCCATCTTCTGCCGGCGCATCGTATTCGCAAAAATCATTTTTATGAGTACGACAGATGGTAGGCCTGTCGTCGTATATGCCGCATCGACCGTCCATTTCAAGATGTATACAGGAGGCCTCAAACATGACAAACCAACCGTCTTCATCTTTATAGACACCAACCCTTTTGTGTGACACCTGCCATAATAATATTTCAAAATCATATTTAGACTTTGGCGTATCTATCTGCTGGGTGACGTAAGTACAGCAGGTTGAGTTGGTACACAGGTCACATTTTTGAGTGCTATCGAATTCTGCATTAGCTTCGATATCAGGGAAGTCGGGCTTACTCATTATTAATCGCTAAGCCAGTCGCGTGGTTTCAAATAGTAGTCGGTGAGTTCGGCTTCCCGGCTCCCTGACTCTGGCTGGTAGTTATACCGCCAGTTAACTACAGGTGGTAGTGACATCAGGATAGACTCAGTGCGCCCCCCGGATTGCAAACCGAACAATGTTCCTCGATCATAAACGAGGTTAAATTCAACATAACGACCACGTCTGTAGAGTTGAAAATTACGCTCGTTCTCACCGAATTCTTCAACTTTACGTTTCTCCACTATTGGTAAATAAGCGGGCAGATAATGATCTCCGACACTTTGCATGAAAGCTAAGGCGGTTTCAAAATCGGGTTGATTTAAGTCATCAAAAAACAGGCCGCCGATGCCTCTGGCCTCTCCTCTGTGCTTGAGAAAAAAATAATCATCGCACCATTGTTTATATTTTTGATAGCAGTCGCTGCCAAATGGATCGCAGGCCTGTCTGGCAATACGATGCCAGTGAACACAGTCTTCCCTGTAGGCGTAGTAAGGTGTTAAATCAAAGCCCCCGCCAAACCACCAGATAGATGCCTCACCGGGTTTTTCGGCGATAAAATAACGTACATTGGCATGCGATGTCGGCACCTGAGGATTATGCGGATGTATCACCAGCGAAACACCCATTGCGCGATAGTTTCTACCGGCCAGCTCGGGGCGGTGTGCCGTTGCTGAAGCAGGTAGACTGTCTCCACATACTTCAGAAAAATTGACACCTGCCTGCTCGAAAACATCACCATTAGTTAATACCATTGTACGGCCGCCGCCGTCATTTCTGTTTGGTCTTTCCCAGTCATCAATCAGAAAACCAGCTTTGCCGTCAATATTTTCTATGGCACTGGTAATAGTTTGTTGTAAACCGGTCAGGTATCGCCTGACAAAATCAGCTTTATTGTTCATTTCTCAGCTCGCACGGATGATTTTATTAGTTGTCAGTGATTTTATATTACTCGCTTTGTTACTGCCTGTTTTAAATCCCTGGACAATAAAGTCAAGTTCCTGTCCAAACTGCTGGCGTGCCTGAATCGGGTTTCTGACGGGCGATCTCCCTGATCGATTGGCACTGGTAGATACCAGTGGTGCACGAATCAATCGACACAGTTGTTGAACAAAAGGATGGTCGGTTAACCGAATGGCAATTGTTGTAAACTCGCCTCGCAACCAGCAGGGGCAGCCAGGGGCCGCGTCTACCAGCCAGGTAGTAGGATAATCATCGATATGCTGCAGACTGAGCCTGCTTTCCTCAGTAATATCCTGATCGATATAAGGTTCAATATATTGCAGTTCTGGTGTCAGTAGAATGAGGCCCTTGTTAACAGGTCTTTGCTTAATATCGAGAATTCGCAGGGTAGCGACAGGATCTAGTGGGTGACAACCAAATCCCCAGATAGTGTCGGTCGGGTAAGCGAATACGGCTCCTTGCAATACTGCTTTGCCGAGCCGGTTAATTTGCCATGGAGACATTACAGGTTATTCAGATAATATGGCGGCCTTTTTTTTGCTCGCTTTTTTAGCGGTCGACTTTTTACGGGTCGCTTTTTTCTTTGTAGCTGCCTTCTTTGTAGCCGCTTTCTTTTTAGTGGCAGCTTTTTTGCGCTTAGATCTTGGCAGAGGAGCTTTTTCGATTAGTTCCTGACAGGTTTCCAGGGTGAGCGTTTCAGGATCTTCAACATCCTTTGGAATTCGTGCATTTTTGATTCCATCGGTTATATAAGGTCCATAGCGGCCCCTCAGAATCTTGATATCGGTGCCTTCGAATAGCTTTATTTCCCGATTGGCATCGAATTCTTTCTTTTCTGCAACCAGCAGGAGTGCGCGTTCAAGCGTAACCGTAAAAGGGTCATCACCTTCTTTAACCTTGAGCGAAACAAATTTACTATCGTATTTGATATATGGGCCGAAGCGACCGATATTGGCAGATATCTCTTCACCTTCTGGTGACATACCTAACATACGCGGTAATTTGAATAGCTCTAGTGCTTCTTCCAGGGTTACTTTGTCCATTTTCTGACCCGGTCTGAGGCCGGCGAATTTGGGTTTGTCTTCGTCTTCACGAGTACCGATTTGAACGAAAGGTCCATAACGCCCCATGCGTACCGAAATTGGTTTGCCTGATTTTTCATCTATGCCCAATTGTCTGGACTGTATGGCTTCGTCGCGACTAACAGATTCCATTTTATCGTCGACCAGTGATTTGAAGCTAGTCCAGAATTTTTTCATTAACGGCAGCCAGTCGGCTTCCCCGCGAGAGATTTCGTCGAGCGTATCTTCAAGTTGTGCAGTGAAATCGTAGTCGACGTATTGGGTGAAATGCTGGGTTAGAAATTTGGCGACCACGCGACCAACATCGGTAGGGTGGAAACGTTTGCTTTCGAGTTCGACGTACTCTCGATCTAGCAGTGTAGTGATGATTGATGCGTAGGTTGAAGGTCTTCCAATACCATATTCTTCCAGAGTCTTAACCAATGTCGCCTCACTGAAGCGTGGTGGTGGTTCGGTGAAATGTTGCTCCAGTCGAATTTCTTTTAAATCTACCTTATCGCCCTGCTTGAGCGGAGGCAGAATGTTCTCCTTTGCATCGTCTTTCTTATTGTCGTCCAGGCCTTCGGTATACACGCGCATAAAGCCTGGGTCGCGTATGGTTGAGCCGTTAGCACGAAACATATTACCGGCACCGCAGGCCAGGTCGACCGATACTGTGTCAAGTGTCGCATGGATCATCTGGCAGGCGATTGTCCGTTTCCAGATCAGGCTGTAGAGGCGGTATTCATCATTGCCCAGATAAGATTTGATCTGCTCGGGATCATTCATGGCACTGGTAGGTCGGATAGCCTCGTGGGCTTCCTGCGCATTTTTCGATTTATTCTTAAAAATTCGAGGTTCTTCGGGCAGTGATTGAGTGCCGTATTTCTGAGCAATTAAACTGCGAATATCATTTATGGCATCATTAGAAAGCGTCAGTGAGTCGGTACGCATATAGGTTATAAGTCCAACCTGGCCTGCACCTATGTCGATGCCTTCATATAGCCGTTGAGCTGTACGCATGGTTTTCTGTGCGCCAAAGCCGAGTTTTCTCGAGGCTTCCTGTTGCAGGGTAGAGGTTGTAAACGGTGCTGCCGGGTTGCGCTTTCGTTGTTTTTTCTCAACCTGATGCACATGCAGTTTACCTGCGGCAGCATTATTGAGTATCTGGTGAGCATTTTTTGCGGCCTGCTCATTGGTGATTGTAAATTGCTTGACCTTTTCTCCTTCGAGCTGTGTTAGCCTGGCAATAAATGACTGCTTCTCGAATTCGTTATCTGCCTCTATGGTCCAGTATTCCTGCGGATTAAAAGCATCGATTTCGAGCTCGCGTTCGACGATCATGCGTAACGCTGGACTCTGTACACGACCGGCAGAAAGTCCTCTGCGAATTTTTCGCCAGAGGAGGGGAGAAAGATTGAAACCAACCAGATAATCGAGAGCCCGACGCGCCTGTTGCGCATTGACCAGATCCATAGTGATTTCTCTTGGATTGGCTACTGCATCGGAGACCGCCTGTTTGGTAATTTCGTGAAAAGCGACGCGATATGCGTGCTTGTTCTTCATCAGATTTTTTTCTTTTAGCAGTTCGTACAAATGCCATGAAATGGCTTCGCCTTCTCTATCCGGGTCAGTTGCCAGATATAAAGAATCAGCTTTTCGCAGCTCTTTTTTAATATTACTGATGTGTTTCTCGTTGCGCTCGACAACGGTGTAATTCATTTTGAATTCGTTATCAGTTTCTACGGCACCTTCCTTTGGTACCAGATCACGGACGTGTCCGTATGAGGCCAGAACCTTGAAGTCCTTGCCCAGGTACTTTTCGATGGTTTTTGCTTTAGCCGGAGATTCTACGATTACTAGGTGGCTGGCCATTAATTGTTACTGTCCAGAAGGTTAATTAAAAAAGTCAGGCATTTGCCGGGCAATGTAGTCATTTAGTGGAAAATAGCCGACTGATCGGCAAATACGATGTCTTCAAAGTGCATTAAGGTATTTTCATCGTGATCTTCGGCGCTATTAAACAACACCATCATGACTACCCACTTGAGTTCTTCAATATCGACTTCAGTTTCATTGTCCAAAGCCATTACGCGGTTAATAACCATTTCGCGTAACTGTGGAGTCAGTACGCCGGAATGTTCAAGAAAGTGCAGGAAGCCCTGTGCCTGGTTATCGAGTCTGACACGCTCCTGATCTGCAAATATCCTTGTTGACTCAATAGACTGGGCTATACCCGGAGAATCATCAGCTTCAGCCAGGCCATCTAACCACTCAAAAGCTTTATCTATTTCCATCGATTCAAAACCGGCAGCGGTGAGGTCTGCACAAATACCATCTCTGTCTTCAGGCAAATGCTCATCCTGGTCAGCATAGCTGGAGAATATATACATTAAAACGTCTATCACGCCTTCTTTCATGGGTGCCTCATTTAAATCCTGACATAGCAGCCGCCAGGAGCCGATTGAATAAAATCGTTTAATTCCAGTAATACTAGCATGGATGAAAGCTTGTCTACGGTCAAGCCGCTACGTTCGACCAGTTCATCGGCGGTAACCGGGTCGAAACCGATCGCATTCAATAGGCTTTCAGACTCCAGGTCAAGCCCAGATCCTTCATTTTGTGGGATGTTTTGCTTTTCCGCAATAAAACCTAACAGGCTTGAGAGTTCATCGACGATATCGGCGGCATGTTCGACCAGTTTGGCACCGTTGCGGATGAGCTGATGGCAACCTCGGGCCTGAGGATTGTGTATTGAGCCGGGTATGGCGAATACTTCACGTCCCTGCTCGGTGGCCTGATGTGCGGTTATCAGCGAACCGCTTCGATTGGTGGCTTCTACCACCAAAGTACCAACACTGAGCCCGCTAATAATCCGATTTCGCCGAGGAAAATTTTCTCTGGCTGGGCCGGTACCGAGCGGGAATTCACTGACCAGCAATCCATTTTGGTGGATATCATAAGCCAGTTGTCTGTTTTTCGAGGGATATATGCGATCTAGCCCTGTACCAGCTACGGCTATTGTATGGCCGTTGCCATCAAGCGCACCCAGGTGTGCCTGAGTATCGATACCGGTCGCCATGCCGCTGGTAATTGTGATACCAGACTGCGATAGATATGAGGCAAACTGAAAAGCGTTTTTAGCTCCCCCCGGACTACAGTTACGGCTGCCGACAATGGCTATTTGCGGTCGGTTTAGTAACTCTATATTCCCACTGGCATACAAAAGGGGTGGATAGTCTACTGTCTCTTTTAACAGAGTAGGGTAATTAGCATCAAAAAATGGAATGAGGTGATTCTGAGGTTTTTCAGCCCATTGCAGATCGCATTCGATTTTCTCCAGGTCAGGATGCCTGATTTGCTCTATTTGTCGATGATTGAGTCCAGCCTTTGTTAGACCATCAACAGAAGCGTCGACAATAGATTTAAAACTATACTCATATTGCTCTGCGAGTCTTTGTATCGAAACCCGGCCAAGACCGATGACGTGATATAGTCTGAGAAAATTACTAACCTGCGTGGACTGCATATGAGTCTCCGGTCAATCCGTTGTCGCCGAAGATGCGATATTATCATCAGCGGGTGTTCTAATTATATACCCGCTGATGATCTAATGTGATTTATGGGGAAATGACGTAATCATTTTTACTGACTGGACGGTCAGCTGTCATCACTAATGCGTAACTCATTTTTTCGAAGGCGCGAATAATCATTGCTGTACCGATTTTTTCATCCGGTAGTTTGACCCGGAAAGTAGGGTCTTCTTCTTCCTTGTCACGGATAATATCGCCTCGTCGATTGATATTAAGCATATTGCCAGTCTCCAGGCCATCCCGAAATCCCAGATTTATCGCTACGGTTTGGTACTGCCCCAGTTGTGATATTGCATCAAGCAGGGAAATAATGTCTCCAGATACGTCTGTAGCTGGCGGTTTGGGGAAAAAGTCTCTCTCAAAGTTAGTATTGTCGATTGGTAGAACTCGATCATTACGAAGTATTTCCCGCTCCGAGTTGGTCACTCTGACTGTTGCAGGGTCACCACGAAGCAACAACTTGCTTTCTCCTACGTATAAAGCTTCATAACCAAGTAGTTCGTTAGTAGTCGGGTCGAACAATGGTCGGTTGGGTCGAAAAATCTGATAGCGGCCATTTCCTGTCGAAGTATCCAGCTTTCGTACATAGAGCTTGTCATTAATGCTATTTACCAGGTGAGAATCGAGGCTCGATATAATATAGGCAGAATTCTTGAGCTGATCTTCGTCGATCACCAGAGGTCGTTGCAGCAAATGTCGGATCGAATCAATTGGAATAGACGGAATACTGGAATCTATTGACTGTGATCGAACCCGCGGAGACAGTTTGACCACTTTCATGCCGCCAGTACCGGTTCCAGCCAAAGCGGTACCTTCTTCTCCGCGCTGAGATATCTGAACACGCTTCTGGCCGCCTATATAGATTATGGCCAGAACATCGCCCGGATAAATAAGATGAGGGTTCTCAACCTGGGGGTTTTTGTACCAGATCTCCGGCCAGTGCCAGGGGTCACGCAGAAAAGCAGTGGAGATATCCCATAATGTGTCGCCTTCTTGTACAATATAGGTTTCCGGGAACTCAGGCTCGTAGACTATTTCTTCGGCTGCTTCCGGTTCAGGGATATTAGCTTTAACGGTCTTGGTTTCTGATGCTTTAGCTTTCTCTTCGACGATAGAAAACGGTGGTTTCGGTTCGGCACAGGCAGTTATCAGTAGCAAACCGGAAAGCAGTATCAATCCTTTTATCAGCTGACTTTTGGTTTTGTAGGACATAAGAAACCCTAAATAAATGAAGACGTTTCATCGATTGTAGTTAAAAATAGCCTGACTACAACTTATTTAATCATTAAGATTCTAATATAATCATCAACTTGGAACAACTACTTGTAAACCTTCTTGAAGTTTAAAATCATGGCTTTATTAAATATTTTGCATTTTCCGGACCCAAAATTGCGCACCGTAGCCAAACCGGTGACCGTATTTGACGATATTCTCAAACAATTGGTCGCAGATATGTTTGAAACCATGTACGAGGCACCCGGTATTGGTCTTGCCGCAACTCAGGTGGATCGCCACATACGTTTACTGGTTATGGATGTTTCTGATAAAGGTGATAATCCGCGTTGTCTGATTAATCCCGAAATAGTCGATTCGCAAGGCGAAGAAGAGATGGATGAAGGCTGTCTTTCAATACCTGGATTTTATGAAACTGTGAAACGCGCGAATCATATCCGCGTTCGAGCACAAAATACCGATGGTGAATTCTTTGAATTTGAAGCAGAAGGTCTGGAGTCAGTTTGTATTCAGCATGAAATGGACCATTTAGAGGGCAAATTATTCGTTGACTATATATCCTCGCTCAAGCGAAATCGTATTCGCAGCAAGCTGCTGAAACTTAAAAAGCAGAAAATGAGTGCCTGAACTGTCAGGCCGATTTCAGTATATTTCTATGTTAAATATTATTTACGCGGGTACGCCGGAGTTCGCGGTACCAGCATTGCAGGCACTGGCGCGGTCAAATCATCGTGTTATTGCGGTCTATACCCAGCCGGATCGCCCTGCGGGGCGTGGGCGTCACATACAACAGAGCCCGGTTAAGCAAGCCGCACTTGAACTGGGTTTGTCCGTTTTCCAGCCGGAATCGTTCAAACAATCGAGTGATGTTGCGGAATTTAAAAATTTAAACGCAGATCTAATGATTGTTGCGGCCTACGGGCTTATTTTGCCTGTTGAAGTTCTCGAAGCACCTCGCCTGGGCTGCATAAATATTCATGCGTCGTTATTACCACGTTGGCGAGGTGCTGCGCCGATTCAACGAGCGATACTGGCCGGTGACCCTGAAACTGGCATTACCATCATGCAAATGGATAAAGGCCTGGATACCGGTGATATGCTTGCGAAGCGGGAGATTTTGATATATCCCGACTGGAACGCGGGTGATTTGCATGATGAGCTGATGCAGATTGGTGCAGAGTTATTAATACCAACCATCGACAGACTGGTTGAAGACGGACTGGTCCCACAGGTGCAGGACGATTCGCTGGTTACTTATGCAGATAAGCTGGTTAAATCAGAGGCAGTAATCGACTGGTCAAAGGATGCCGTAAGTATCAATAGGGAAGTTCGTGCTTTTGCCCTCTGGCCGGTTAGTTTTTCTCAGTTTGAAGGTCAGCCCGTGCGTATCTGGCGTGCTAAATCACTGGATTGCTCATCTCCACAACCACCCGGAGAAATCATTGAACACAGTAAAAAGCGATTGTTAGTGAGCTGCGGAAAAGGTACTTTGCAAGTACTGGAATTACAGTTTGCCGGCAAAAACAGGTGCAATGCTGCGCAACTGTTTGGTGGACGGAATCTGACAGGCATGTCCTTTGGCTAATCCTCGTTTAACCAATCCTCGATGGCTTGCGCTTAAAGCGGTGATGATGGTTATTGGGCCGGGCCGTTCGCTTGATGATGCTCTGCGTGTCGTTCTCGATAAATCTGAGGATATGGATGGACGCGACAAAGCGCTGTGTCGTGCTTTGGCTTATGGCGTATGTCGATGGTATTTCGCCCTGCAATTAGTCATTGCTGAATATCTTAAGAAGCCGTTTAAGCAAAAGGATAAAGACCTGGAAGCAATTCTGTTAATGGGTTTATACCAGATTACAATCATGAAAATTGACCATCATGCAGCGGTTAACGAGACGGTAAAGTTAACTCAGCAACAGAATAAAGCCTGGGCTAAAGGTCTGGTGAACGCTGTTTTGCGTGGTGTCATTCGAGATAATGTATCTATAACCGAGGCTTACCTGGAGAAGTCCTATCCGCCATGGTTAGTCGACAGGTTGGTGGAGGACTGGCCTGATCAGTATAAGTCAATACTTGTTGCAGGGAATCAGCGCGCTCCAATGAGTTTGCGATTCGACACGAAACAGATGTCTGTAGACGATTATCTGCAAGATCTTCGTGATCGCTCGATTGTAGCTGCTGCGCACGAATTAATTGAATCGGCAATTATCCTTGATAAACCCTGTGAAGTTGATCTACTACCGGGGTTTTCAACCGGAGTGGTCAGTGTTCAGGATCCGGCCGCGCAAATAGCAGCGAAATTGCTGGATTGTAAAGCAGGAATGCGAGTACTGGATGCCTGCGCAGCACCCGGTGGTAAAACAGTTCATTTACTGCAGTCGACCGACAATCTGCATCTGGTTGCGCTCGATCAGGATCAATCCCGGCTGGATTTAATTGTTCAGAATCTAAAGAGAACTGGGCTATCGGCGCAACTGGTTTGTGGTGATGCTGGAAGCCCGGAAGACTGGTTCGATGGTCAGCTATTTGATCGGATTCTGGCTGACGTGCCTTGTTCAGCAAGTGGTGTCATTCGACGGCACCCTGATATTAAAATACTCCGCCGCAGAAGTGATATCGATAAACTGGTAGATTTGCAGAGAAAAATTCTTACTGCTTTATGGTCTTTGCTCAAACCGGAAGGCGTACTGGTGTACAGCACCTGTTCGATATTTAAGGATGAAAACGAACGTCAGATAGACTGGTTTGTCCAAAACCATGAAAATGCTAAGGTGATCGGCCCAAAATCAGTACAATGGGGTGATCAACGCCCGGGGGGACTTCAATTATTACCTGGATCGCACAATATGGATGGATTTTTTTACGCCTGCCTGCGAAAAAGCACTTAGGAAGGTAACTGTGCGTTTGAAAGGAACTATGCGAATACTGCTTTTGTGCTGGATTTCGATAACGGTTATTACTCCGGTACTGGGTGAAGATACACCGGTTTTTCAGATTGGGCAGGCCGAGTTTCAGTTAATTGATAGCTTGCTGATTCTCGAATCCCGTATTGATATTGAGTTGCCTGAATATATCGAAATCGCGGTTGATCAGGGTTTTGCAGTACCAGTAAGCTTTGAGGTTGAAATTCTAGAAGACAGGAAATACTGGCTAGATAAAAAAATTGTTTCGTTAAAACAGCAATACCTTCTTCATTATCTACCGATGCTTAATTCCTATGTTGTTTCAGATATCAATCGGGGCACCCGAGCCTATTTTGATAGCCGTCAGGACGCTGTTAACTCGCTACAGCAAATTTCACAATATCCTATGTTTGACATAGGTAATATTAGTGCAGATCTAAAAGTTTATGCGCGCATGCGCTTCGGTCTGGACAGTGATGAACTGCCCTTACCGCTGAAATCGAGCTCACTATGGGCAAATGACTGGGACTTACAAAGTGAGTGGTTTAGCTGGGAGATCGACAGGATCAACCCATGACCCATACTCTACGCAACACAGCGTCGTTCATCGCGTTGACCATTCTTTTGATTGTTTCGTTGTATTCAATCAGTGACGCTACGTCAAATTCGGCAACTTTTGGCAAGTACTATCTCTGGCTTATATTTTTTAATGCAGTCGGGTTGATCATTCTTCTCGGACTGATTGTCTATAACGTGTATAGACTGATTGTTCAGTATCGTCTGAAAACAATCGGTTCGCACCTGACTGCGCGAATGATCAGTGTGTTTGTGTTACTGACTATAATTCCAGTATCTATCGTATATTATTTCTCATTAAGTTTTTTACATCGCAGTATTGATAGCTGGTTCGATGTCGGTATTGATACTGCACTTGAAGATTCGTTGCAGTTAGGACGAAGTGCGATTGATTTGCGTAAACGTGAAGCATTGAACAAGACACGTGCTATCGCAGTAGAAATTTCCGAAATTGATGAGTCCGTGTTATTTGTATATCTGGACGGTGCGCTAGAAAGACATATAGCCAATGAGCTCACACTGGTAGACCATGATCAATCGATTATTGCATCGAGCAGTATCGATTCTACGCAGTTGCCTACCGCCCTGTCTATGACCGATGTCGGAGAGCTGGATGCCGAAAACCATTATCTTAAACTGATCGAGGATCCGGTTTATGGGCTGGCTATTCGTATCGTTGTATTAGTTCAGAGTTCTGATGCTACCGAAAAATCAAAAACCTTGCAGGCGCTATTCCCATTTACCGACCGGCTCAATGAGCTAACCGTCGGGGTTCAGGCCGCATTTGACCAATATAAAGAACTGGCAGTATTGCGAAATCCATTAAAAACAAGTTTTACGCTGGCATTGTCGCTGATTTTGTTGCTTAGCGTTTTAACCGCAATCTGGCTGGCTTTCGTAGCAGCTCGTAAGCTGGTATCTCCGATAAACGATCTTGTCGAAGGGACTAAAGCTGTAGCTGCGGGTGATTATGAGAGACAGCTGGCGGTATCCGGTACAGATGAACTGGGGTTTCTTTTGCGTTCATTTAATACCATGACGCGAAAAATCTCCCGCAGCCGCATGGTCGCCGAGCAAAGCCAGTTAATGGAGGCAATGCAGAAGAACTACCTGGAATCGGTTATGGAGCACATCACGTCGGGTGTATTGACTATCGATGAAACCGGATTTATCAAGAGTGGTAATCCTGCGGCCTGTTCAATTTTTGATATTGACAGTTTTTTCTTTACCGAGCTGTATATTACCGATGTCGTGCGAGAGTATCCGATGATGCAGCGGTTTTTCGAAACAGTAAAAAATCATATGGCCAGTGATGACGAATGGCAGGAAGAAGTGATTATTTTTGGGCATAGTGGCCGTAAAATATTACGTGTAACAGGAACTACTCTACAGTCGCAAACCAGTGACCGAAAAGAACAGGTTATTGTCGTCGATGATCTGACACAGTTAATTCAGGCTCAGAAAGACTCAGCATGGAGTGAAATGGCTCGGCGTCTTGCGCATGAGATAAAGAATCCACTGACACCAATACAGTTATCGGCTGAACGACTGCAAAGGAAGCTCGGAGGTGAAGTGTCGGCAGACAAACAAAAGATGCTGGATCGATATACTGACACCATAGTGCATCAGGTTGAAGCGATGAAATCAATGGTCAATAGCTTTACTGATTATGCTCGATCTGCAGCGCAAAAGCCGGAATCATTCGACTTTAATCAGATGCTTGAAGAAGTAACCGTGTTGTACCAGGAAAATCCAGCTGTCAGTATCGAACTCGACCTGGAAGAGGCATTACCTGCTATCCTCGCCGATGGGGTTCGCCTACGTCAATTGGTACATAATTTACTTAAGAACAGTATGGAAACCATCTCGGGAAACGGCTGGATACGACTAACAACGCGTTGCGTTCGGGAACAGTTGCGACAATTTGTAGAATTCTCGGTTGAGGATAGTGGCGAGGGCATAGCCGAGGAGATAGCAGAGAATTTATTCGACCCATATGTAACAACAAAAACGACAGGTAGTGGGCTCGGGCTTGCCATTGTTCAGAAAATTGTTGACGAACATGGAGGAGTTGTATGGGCAGAAAATATCAGCGAGAGTGGTGCGAGATTTGTAGTAAGGTTGCCAATTCTATTGTCAAATGAAGATTCACATGTCCGGCAAGGGGTGGACCAAATAGAGAATGAGATTATAACATCTGATGCGAAAGTGAAGATAATGCCATGAATGCCAGAATACTTGTTGTAGACGATGAACCTGATATCCGCCTTCTATTGAAGGATATACTTGAAGATGAGGGCTACCAGGTCGATGTTGCCGAACATGCTCGAGCTGCAAATAAAATCCGCTCAGTTGCAAAACCAGATCTGGTTTTGCTCGATATCTGGATGCCGGAAGTTGATGGTGTTACCTTACTTAAAGAATGGAAAACTAATCGGAATGACAGTTGCCCGGTAGTGATGATGTCTGGTCACGGCACAGTTGAAACTGCTGTGGAGGCAACCCGTTATGGCGCTTTTGATTTTGTTGAAAAGCCACTGTCGATGGCAAAGCTTCTCAGCACGGTAAAATCTGCATTAAGCAGTGTCGATTCAGGCCAGGATTCCGAACCGCTTGAGGAACCTGTCGGCAATAGCCAGCAGGTACAGGAATTGCGCAAACAGATGCAATTGTTGCGCAACAGTAATCAGCCTGTTTTTATCGTCGGGGCAGACGGTAGTGGTCGAAAAATCTGGGCTAATTATCTGATTCGCTTATCTAACCCTGATACTTCTTTGAAGGTGTTTGACCCAGCAATGGATCTCATGCAATTTATGCCATTGTCTTCGAACCTGTATTTCGAAGAAATCAGCGGGCTTAACGAATTACAGCAAACGCAGTTTTTACAGTTAATCCATCAGCAGAATACGGCTAGTGATCTTCGTGTCATTGCTTGCAGTCATTTTAGCTGGCTTCAGCTTTCTGAAATGGCAGGGGTATTACCGCGCATTGCAGAGCTATGGAAGACAGCTATCGAGGTTCCGACGCTCAGGGACCATATTGAGGATATTCCTGAGTTACTCGAATATTATGTCAACTGGTTTGGTGAAAACGAGCAATTATCATACCGGCATTTTGGTGTTGCAGCGCAAAACCTGCTACGCAACCATGACTGGGCCGGGGATCTTACTCAGTTAAAAAAATTTGTAAGAACAACTTTGAATAACAGCCAGGAGCATGTAGTTGAACTCGACGAAATCAATCACCTGTTACAAAACGCTGATTTTAGTAGTTCGCTGGATCCCGAAAACACATTACAGCTATCGATAGACTTGAATCTGGACCTGCGCGAGGCTCGAGAAATATTCGAACGCGAATATTTATCCCGTCATCTTCAATTATGCGAGCATAATATAACCGCGCTGGCTAAAAGAGTAGGTCAGGAAAGAACGCATCTTTATCGAAAGTTGAAGTCACTTGGGCTATATACAAAAAAACATTCCTGAATTTAAGCGTTAATCTATGAATATTATCATCCTGGGGGCCGGCCAGGTCGGCTCGACCGTTGCGACTGAACTCGCTAGAGAAGAGTCCAATGAAATTACTGTAATCGATGTTGACCAGGAAATTCTCAGCGAGCTTCAGGAGCGTCTTGATCTGCGTACTATCTGTGGTAACGGTTCTTATCCTAATATGCTTGAAAACGCTGGCGCCGATGATGCTGACATGTTGATTGCATTAACTAACAGTGACGAAATTAATATGATTGCCTGCCAGATAGCCTCGTCAATCTTCCATACACCGACCAAGATTGCACGCATACGCTCCCCAGAATATCTGCGTAAACCCGGGCTTTTTTCTGCAGAATCAATTCCGGTAGATTACATGATTAGTCCGGAGTCACTGGTCACCGAATATATCCATCATTTAATCGAACATCCCAGTGCTTTGCAGGTACTCGATTTTGCCGGGGGCAGGGTGCAGCTGGTTGCTGTTAAGGCCTATCATGATGGCCCGTTAGTTGGGCATGCACTCAAAACCATGCGCCAGCATGTGCCGGGTGTTGAGATGCGGGTTGCGGCAATTTTTCGCGATGGAGAATCCATTAAACCCTCAGCGGAGTGTGTTGTGGAGGCCGATGATGAGGTTTTCTTCCTGGCGGCCCGCAAGCATATCGCCACTGTCATTTCAGAGTTAAGAAAACTCGTCAAACCCATAAAGCGTGTGATGTTAGCCGGTGGAGGAAATATTGGTGGACAGCTGTCAGGCATGCTTGAACGCCATTATCAGGTAAAAGTTATAGAGGCTTTTCCGCCCCGTGCCCGCTATTTATCAGGTGTGCTGAATTCTAGTATTGTGTTGCTCGGAGATGCTGCGAATCCGGATTTACTGGTCGAAGAAAATATTGAGAGTATGGATGTTTTCTGTGCTCTGACTAATGATGATGAAGCCAATATTCTGTCCTCAATGCTGGCCAAACGACTCGGGGCTAAAAAGGTTATGTCGCTGATTAATCGTCCTGCCTATGTCGATCTGGTAGAAAGCGGTTTGATCGATATCGCCATCTCTCCGCATCAGGTTACCATCGGTGCATTGCTGGCACATATTCGGCGAGGTGATGTAGTTGCCGTACATGCGTTACGCCGTGGTTCGGCGGAGGCGATTGAAGCCATAGCACACGGTGATAAAACCTCGTCGAAAGTGGTTGGGAGAAGCATAGAGCAGATTAAATTACCACCCGGTACAACCATCGGCGCGATCGTTCGAAGTGAGCAGGTCATCATTGCGCATCATGATACTGTTATCGAAACGGAAGATCACGTCATCCTCTTTCTAACCGATAAACGAAAAATTCGCGACGTGGAAAAGTTATTCCAGGTCGGTATAACCTATTTTTGATCGGGTTATTAAAGTCGTATGCAATTACTGGTGATTCAACGCATTTTCGGTCTGTTGCTGATAATTTTCAGTAGTGCACTGTTACCCCCGGCTGCTGTAGGGCTTTATTTTGGTGATGGTGCAGTGTTGCCGTTTATTGAAGGTTTCGTATTACTACTGGTGCTCGGTTTTCTGCTGTATCTGCCGGTTAGTCAGCATAAAAAAGAATTGCGCCTGCGCGATGGTTTTCTTGTTGTAGTGCTTTTCTGGGGCATGCTGGGCATTGCAGGTGGACTACCGCTTTATCTATCGGGTATCTATGACATTTCAGCCACCGACGCGGTTTTCGAATCAATTTCGGGTTTGACCACCACCGGGGCTACCGTTATTGTCGGATTAGATGAATTACCCCACTCGATTTTGTTCTACCGTCAGGAGCTGCAGTGGCTCGGTGGTATGGGCATTATTGTGCTCGCAGTTGCAGTTTTGCCTATGCTTGGTATTGGCGGTATGCAGTTATTCCGTGCAGAGACGCCGGGCCCGGTTAAAGATACCAAATTAACCCCCAGGATAACTGAAACCGCCAAAGCACTCTGGTATATCTATCTGGGGCTGACGGCCAGTTGCTGTCTGGCTTACTGGCTTGCCGGTATGAGTTTTTTTGATGCAATTGCGCATGCTTTTTCGACTGTTGCAATCGGCGGCTTCTCTACGCATGACGCGAGTATGGGATATTTTAACAATACTGGCATCGAGCTTATTGCAGTGGTATTCATGCTGCTTTCCGGAGTCAACTTTGCGTTGCATTTTGCTACATTTCGCAATAAGTCGCTGAATCCTTATCGGCGTGACGCCGAATTTCGTACTTATATCGGTGTGCTCGCAGTGGTGAGCCTTATAACCATTTCCTATTTGCAGGCAACTAAAACCTTTAATTCGACCACCGAATCGATTATCGAGGGGTTGTTTCAGGTGGTATCAATTGGCACAACAACAGGTTTTACTACTCAGGAGTACTATAGCTGGCCGGGGTTTCTACCGGTACTATTATTGTACGTTTCCTTTATTGGTGGTTGCTCGGGTTCGACCGGCGGTGGCATTAAGGTAATTCGCATTCTGCTACTGGTGAAACAGGGTGTGCGTGAATTGCAGCGACTGATACATCCTAGCGCGCAAATTGTAGTGAAAATCGGTCGCAAGCCTTTGCCGGAAAACGTTATCGAAGCTGTATGGGGTTTTTTTGCTGCCTATTTTGCGATATCGGCGTTGATGATATTAACCCTGATGGCGACCGGGCTGGATCAGGAAACAGCTTTCTCAGCAGTGGCAGCCTGTTTGAATAATCTTGGTCCGGGACTGGGTGATGTCGGACAGAATTTCGCCTCAATTAATGATTTCGCGAAATGGACATTGTGCCTGGCTATGTTGCTCGGTCGACTCGAGATTTTCACCCTGCTGGTACTTTTTACCCCTGGATTCTGGAGAAAATAAAATTGCTTAGACCGCTGTCGGATACAGATGTCAACCGTGCACATCGTAAGATAAGAACCCTGGTCGGTAGTGCCGTCAGTGATTACAGGATGATCGAAAGGGGTGATCGAATCATGGTTTGCCTGAGTGGCGGCGCGGACAGCTACACCATGCTCGATATGCTTATGGGCCTGAAGAAGGCGGCTCCGATCGACTTTGATCTGATTGCAGTAAATCTTGATCAGAAACAGCCGGGCTTTCCTGAACGGATATTGCCAGATTATCTTGAGTCGCTGGGCATAGAGCATCGAATCGTTGAAGAAGATACTTTCAGTGTGGTGAAAAATGTTATAGCCGAAGGTAAAACGACCTGTTCGCTGTGCTCCCGATTGCGTCGTGGAATTCTCTATAACACTGCAGAAAAACTGGGTGCTACGAAAATAGCGCTAGGTCATCATGCCGATGATATGGTTGAAACGCTATTTCTAAATATGTTTTTTAATGGTCGTTTAAAGTCGATGCCGCCAAAGCTGGTAAGTGATGACCGGCGAAATATGGTTATCCGCCCGATGGCGTATGTGCGTGAAACGATTATTAAGGCCTACGCCGAGCTTCGACAGTTCCCGATCATTCCCTGCAATCTCTGTGGTTCTCAACCGAATCTTCAACGCCGGGCTGTAAAGGCAATGTTGACAGAGTGGGATGTCAGTCATCCCGGTAGAGTGCAAAATATTTTTAATGCGATGACCAGGGTAACGGCTTCTCATTTACTGGATAATAGACTGTTTGATTTTTGCGAATTGAATCTGAATGACTGTGCGGAACTGGAGGAATTAGATGTGGCTATAGATGCAGGCCGCATGATTACTGGGATCGGGCAATAAAAAACCCCGATCATTCCATGATCGGGGTAATGGGTATTGCACTTTACACAAACTTCCCTGGAGGAGATATTGGGATCCTTCCCTGACTGCGCCTCCCTGTGCAGCCTCCTTATCCCTGTCTGTCGAACTATCCTTGAGACGTGGTAGTATAGTGACTGAGTGAAGGCTTGATCGCTATCGCCTGTGGGCTGAAAGCATGTCAGTTTAGCCATGCCAATTTTGTAGGAATTCACTTACAGCAACAGGCTTATCGGAGAACGAATGTTATTTCCAGCTATACAACCCAGTAAAACCTGGCATTTTCCAGTCTCGGATTTACATAACCTGTACATCGAAGAGTGTGGTAATCCTGAGGGTGTTCCAGTTGTTTTTCTGCACGGTGGGCCGGGTGGAAACTGTGAACCGGGGCATCGAAGATTTTTTGATCCTGAGCGATATCGTATAATCCTGTTTGATCAACGTGGTGCCGGGAAATCGAAACCACATGCAAGTCTGGAAGACAATACCAGTAAGCATCTAGTTGAAGATATTGAGAAAATTCGTGAAAGTTTACAGATAGAGAAATGGGTTGTATTTGGCGGCTCCTGGGGTTCAACCTTATCCCTGTTATATGCTCAAAACCACCCCGATCGTGTGCTGGGGCTTATATTGCGCGGAATATTTTTAGCACGCGATAGCGATGTAAACTGGTTTTATCAGGGCGGGGCTGCAAAAATTTTTCCTGAGGCCTGGGCACATTTTCTTGAGCCTATTGCTGAAAATGAACGGGATGATCTGATTTCTGCATACCATCAGCGACTAGTCAGTGATAATGAGATTGTTCGCATGGGTGCGGCCAAAGCCTGGTCGATATGGGAAGGTAGTGCTGCAACACTAATGCCCGATCGACGTATTGTGAGTCATTTCAGCGATCCCCATATAGCCTTAAGTATTGCACGTATCGAGTGCCATTATTTTTATCATAAGAGCTTTCTTGAACCTGGCCAGATTCTTGATAATCTAGGTAAAATCAATCACTTGCCGGGTTATATTATTCATGGTCGCTACGATATGATCTGCCCGGTAGAGCAGGCGTTATTATTGCAACAGAGCTGGCCGGAAAGCCGGTTGCGAATTATCGATAACGCAGGCCATGCAGCTACCGAACCTGGTATCAGTAACGCCCTGGTCGATAGCTGTAACCAGATGCTAGATATAGTCAGTTAATTACGAAGGTTATGATCTGTCTCATACAGCGAGTCAGCAATGCCTATGTGGTAGTGTCTGATGACCGGGTTGCGAACATCGACCAGGGTATTTTGGCAATGGTGGGAATTCAGTCTGATGACGATGAAAAGACCGCCGAGCATAGTGTAGAACGGATAATCAACATCAGAATTTTTTCTGATGACAATAACAAAATGAATTTGTCGCTGTCCGATATACATGGCGGCCTGTTACTGGTACCCCAGTTTACGCTGGCTGCAGATACCAAAAAAGGTCGTCGTCCAGGCTTCACCTCGGCAGCGAATCCCAAACAAAGCAAACAGCTTTTTTATCGCATGGTGGATATCGCCCGAGATCGCCATGATATCGTAGAATCAGGGGTATTCGGGGCCGATATGCAGGTTCATATATGCAATGACGGTCCGGTTACTTTTATTCTGGATTAAAAGTTTAAGCTGGTGAGGGCGATTGGTTGAGAACACTACTGGCAATATTATTGTATGTACAACTAAGTCAATTGGCGATAGCTTCGGACTGGCAACGTGAAAAGCGTATGGCGGAAGAGATTGTTGATGCCATTTTTGATGGCGATCCGATTATGTTGCGTACAGATGAGCGTGAGTTCCTGGGAATTTATACCGAAGCTGACGAATCAGATCTTGCTGTCATTGTCATGCACGGACGTGGATTTCATCCAGACTGGATTGATACCGTACAACCACTACGCGTAGGGCTGATCGATTTTGGCTGGAATTCACTTTCCATACAAATGCCTGTGCTCAACAAGGAAGCCAGGTATTACGACTATGTGCCGATATTCGACGAGGCTATTCCTCGTATACAGGCAGCTATCGACTATTTAGAGGACCGGGGAAACCAGAGAATAGTTTTGATCGCACATAGTTGTAGTGTGCATATGTCAATGCACTATTTAAATCAACATGGCGATGACGAAATTGATGCTTTTGTCGGAATCGGAATGGGTGCAACAGACTACTAACAAC
>JAAEOZ010000606.1 GCA_024222685.1 Gammaproteobacteria bacterium
ACCTTTGTTAGGACAATCGAAGATTGGGGCAAAAGACTTCAACTGGAATAAGTCGAAAATGCGAGCCAGAATGCGTAACAATCGCATGCCGCCCGGAATCACTTTTGATATTTCCGAGGAAAACAGGGACGGCTCAGTGGTGTTCAGAGGTCAGCGGGTTCAGTAATTAGACAGTAATTATGTACAAGAATATCTTTAACCCGGCTGCAATAGCAGTCGGGTTATTGCTTTTTCTGGTTCCCTGCTTCGTGAAGAGCGAACCGAAAATCGAGTTGTTGTGGAAGAATCAGCTGGGTTCACCGATCCATTTACCGCCCGTGATCACGGGTGATTACGTCATTGCAACTACCGCCAAAGGTATCATCTACAATTACAACCGGAACACAGGTCAATTAAACTGGGTAACCAATAAAAGTACCCGTTTCTGGGATCGCTCGCTAGTTGTTCATGATGACAAGTTCATTGTTGGACGTTCAGGAGGCATTTTACAGGCGCATTCGATAGCTGACGGTAAAATGGTATGGCGGGTAGATTTGGGTGTTGATGTACAGGCCAGGCCGTTGGTGGTTGGTGATACGATTTACGTGCCAACCACGCATGTTGGTACTGGGTTGAATAATGATCCCCACGGCAAAGCCGTATTTTCCGCAATCGATGGTCGTACCGGAAAGGTGAAGTGGACCAGGAAGACTGAAAACTATGCTTTGCAAAGACCTTCCTACCATAACCATACTCTGTATATTGCTGGCAGCTACTACGACCCTACGGTCGATATCGATGAAGGAGGCCCGATGCGCGTAACTGCCCTGAGAGATAATGGGAAAGAGACGCTTTGGGAGTACGAGGGGGAAGACGGGTTCGTTAAAGCTATTTATGCCGATGAAGAAACCGTAGTCTTTGTTGGATACCAGGATTATATCAATGCGCTGGACAGGGAAAGTGGTCGACTACGTTGGCGGCTAGATACCGGAAACTGGACGCCGTCACTTCTGGGTGCTGATGGAGTCATTTATTACGGCTCTGCAACTACCGACGTATATGCCGTTTCATCAGATAGTGGTGATATTAAATGGCAATTCAACATCGGTGGTGGCTCATTCAACTATATGTTGGGCGTGCCGGTTATCCGTGACGGGGTTCTCTATTTGCTTACACAGCAGGGCGATATCTACGCACTAGAAGCCGAGTCCGGAAAACAGATATGGACTCTGTCGACGAGTACCGATGCCCGGACTGGATTATCGGTTGATGGGAACTTACTGATCACTGGCGGTATCGATGGAGGCATTCAGGCGTACAGAATCGAATGAACTGCTCGTCTTAGTTCACCACAGCTACCGAACAAAAACTTCACCGTACCTTCCCATTGTGTTGTAATCAGCGTAGTTCATGGTTTTCTTCGGTTTCGATTGTTGGTTTTTTGCAAACTATAAAAAACAGTAACATACAGGCAAGACCAGTAGCATGGCAGAAAGGGAAATACTTAATCATTTGAAGGCTCTGGCCAATCCGGTGATTGCTGAACATTCTCAGCGATTTTTCAAGACGGCGAAGGGTGAGTACGGCTATGGCGATATATTTCTCGGTATACGTGTGCCGCAGGTTCGGGTGGCAGTGAAAAAATTCAGGGATACTCCCACCAGCACAGGGGCAAGACTGCTGAAATCGAAATATCACGAAATTCGATTATTCGCATTATTGTTGCTGGTAGATCGTTTTAACAAAGCCGATATCGATGAGCGGAAAACTATCTATCAACTTTATCTAAACAATACTCGCTATATCAATAACTGGGATCTGGTGGATAGTTCGGCGCATAAAATTGTCGGCTCCTATCTGCACCACAAAGATAAAAGTATTCTGTACGAGCTGGCGCAGTCAGGTTCGCTTTGGGAGCGCCGTATTGCGATTATCGCAAGTTTATATTTCATCCAGAAAAATCAATTCGATAATACCTTGAAATTAGCCACCCTGTTGTTGCATGATCACGAAGATTTAATACACAAGGCGGTAGGCTGGATGCTGCGCGAGGTAGGTAAGCGTGAGCGCCGTATCGAGGAGGCATTTCTTGACCAGCATTATCAGCTTATGCCACGCATCATGCTGCGTTATGCGATCGAAAAATTTGAT
>JAAEOZ010000607.1 GCA_024222685.1 Gammaproteobacteria bacterium
ATCGAAATGGTTCCGGTGGAATATAATTGGGGACAGTATTAGCAAATGACATGCCTGTTTCGGGAATGTCTTCCTCATCGTGAATCGCCAGACCAACCCGTGCACCGAATCGAGAAGCAGTGACGCCGAATCCCGAATAGCCTCCGGCATAAACCATATTGCCATTGTGATAACGTTGATAATGCACCGCCATTCTTGTCGTCAGGCCAATTGGACCACTCCAGGCGTGGGAGAACCTGATTGCCTCTCTTAACTGCGGAAATGTGCGATAAAACGACTGCACCAGGCGGATATAAGGCGTCGCTTCCTTATCCTGTACTGGATCAGTATTATTTGCGAAGAAGTAATCAAGACGACCGCCAAACAGGATACGGTTATCGGCAGTTAAACGCATGTAATTCAACTGGGTACGAGTATCGTATATTCCCTGCCTGTTTTTCCAGCCCACGGCCTGCATCTGATTATCGGTTAGCGGTTCGGTCACCACAATGCGGTCACGAATTGCTGCCACACGTGTTTTGATTTTTTTGTGTCCGGCAGCCCAGGCATTGGTTGCCAATAGTACTTTGCTAGCGGTAATAACAGCCTTTGGTGTTTCAACACGAACCAGTTTATTACCGTAACTGGTATTTAAAAGTGCCGTGTTTTCGTAAATTTTGACACCGAGATCCTTAGCCAGGGTTTTCAAGCCACGCACCAGCTTACCGGGATGCACTGTTCCGCTTCGACTCTTTGACCAGACCGCGGCGTGGAAAAGCGGTGAATTAATTTCTGCCTGCACCTGCTGTTTGTCGAGTTTTAGTGCATCGTGTCCATATTTTTGATAGAGAGCGTAATCTTTATCGACAACATCGAGCCCCTGGTCACCGATAGAAACCACCATCTCACCGCCCCATTCGATATCGCAGTCGATATGATGCTGTTCGACTGTCGTCCTGAAACCGTCCATATTGTCACGGCCCAGTTTTTCCAGCTCCTCGACTTCACCGGGGAACATTCGTTCGGTGTTGTCGATGCCGTGCATTACCGATGTAGACATAATTGCAGCGGGTCGACCACTGGCACCATTGGCAACTGATTTTGCTTCAATAAGCACCACATCACGCTGCGGATTTGCCTGTTTAGCCTGGATAGAAGCCCACAGACCGCAAAATCCACCGCCGACTATCAAAAGATCGCAGCTGGTATCTTTCTCAAGAACAGGTTCATCTTCAATCGCCTCAAGACTATCGAGCCAGTAGCTATCGAAGTTAGTATTTTGCAGCGCCTGTCTGGCTAGTTCGATTTCACTATTCATGGCTATTTGCAGACGCCTCCCTGGGCACTGCAGCAGGCAGTGCACATAGCATTTCGTAAAGCAAATTAGCTGCCAGAGTGGCCGTTATGCCGCCATGATCATAAGGCGGTGACACTTCGACCAGGTCACCACCGATGATATTCAAACCGCGACACCCTCGCACAATTTCAAAGGCCTGTGCTGAAGTTAATCCGCCTGGCTCCAGTGTACCGGTTCCAGGTGCATAGGCCGGGTCTAGCCCGTCGATGTCAAACGAAATATAAACCGGACCATCGCCCAGTTGCTGCCTGACTTCAGCCATCAGCGGGGTTAGTGATTGGTGCCAGCACTCTTCGGCCTGCACTACGCGAAATCCCTGCTGGCGTGGCCAGTCGAAATCATCTGCTGCATAGCCCGTGGTTCGCAGACCAATTTGCACAACCCGGGAAGGTTCTACCAGAGACTCCTCAACCAGTCGTCGAAACGGTGTACCATGCGCAATTTTCTCACCAAACATAAGATCGTTAACATCGGCATGTGCATCGATATGGACAACACCCAGTGGACCGTGTTTTTTCGCGAGTGCGCGCAGAATCGGTAGTACGATAGTGTGATCGCCACCCAGCGTGAAAGGCGCCGTACCAGATTTTATAATTTGGTCGTAAGCCTTCTCGATAATGTCGACTGACTTCAATAAATTAAAAGTATTTATCGCGACATCGCCGATATCGGCGATTTGCAGGGAATCGAAGGGTGAAATGCGCGTCCACATATTGTAAGGCCTGATCATGCTCGATTCGGCGCGAATGGCTTTCGGTCCTAAACGGGCACCCGCCCGGTTTGAGGTACCCAGATCAAATGGTACACCGACAAAACACGCATCCAGCCCTTCGGCACTGGATGCCGAAGGTAAACGCATCATGGTGCCAGGCCCGGCGAATCGTGGCATGTCATTGCCACCCAGTGGTTGGTTGAAAGTCATTATTTAGCTCAGATCTTGTTGTAGTGATACATGCTACACCCAGGATTTCGGAATTTCTCTGTTTCCTTTCAAATATATCGAGCCAGGGGTCTTAGATAAACGGCTATTTTTCTACCAGGCCAGAACCTTGAGCAACAAATTTGACATAATCAAACGAGGATAGCACTCCTACCAGGTGCTCATCCTCCATCACAACCAGGTGGTGCACATGGGCTTCGAGCATCTTTTGCGCTGCGGACTCAATCGAGGTCGAAGGTGTAGTAGCGATCACTACCGGGCAGGCTATTTCATATACACGTGCATAATTGGGATCTTCACCTGTAGAGTCAAAACGCGATACATCGGATTTTGATACGAACCCTGCCAGCTTTCCGGAATCATCGACAAGCGGGGCACCACTAATTTTATACCGGATGAATATCGCTTCTAAATCGCAAATGATTGTGTCGCGATGAATTGTTCGAACCACTGTCGACATTATCTCGCTGACAGATTGCATCTAAATCTCCTATTGCTTCCTTTCTGGGCTTTAGCTAGAAAACATATTTCATATTCAGCCATATGACGCCAATTTCATAATCAGGCGAGGTTTCACCCAGGCTTAATACATTATCGATGGTACTCGGGGTTACATCGTCGAGATTTGAGTTCTTTTCTTTGTAATTCTCGTACAGGTAGCTCAATTTGTAAGTCAGGTTTTCACTATACTGGTAGTCGGCATAAAACGTGATGCTGTTCCGTGTTGTAACCAGATCCGGCAGGGGGCTGGCCAAAGCACCCGAAAGATCTATGTCGCCGTTAGCATCGGTATGAACTATTTCAAAACCGAAACTCAGTTCATCTGTGAAAAGGCGATAATCGGCACCAAACCCTATCGTCAATATTGTGTCATCGACATCAGCCGTCCAGTCTGGATCGTCGCCGAACGAGCTTCCCGTCTGTGATGATGAAATGACCGAATGTAAAACATAGCCTGATATCATCAGATTGTCATCGGCGGAATATAAAGCATCGATGCCGATATTGAGGTCTTCGCTTTCCGTTAGCCCAATATCAGATTTGTAAAAATCGTTGTTAGCTATATCGACAGCAAAGTTCAGGTATAACATTTCGGTGGCAGGAAAATCGATATTGAAAACAGCTTTATAAGCCCGATTATCAGCTAGATTGAATTTACGCAATTGAGGGTTTTCCGCAGGTACAACTTCAGCTAAAACATCATAGCTATCTGCTTTCCGAGTATAACTTTCCAACCTGAGGCTATAATTAACATCGGATGGTAAAGCTTTGGCGTATTTTGCCCAGATAGTAGTTTCTTTAGAGCGGTCCACTTCCTGGAAAGTTTTATCATTCAATCCATAATTGATTCCACCGAATAATTTACTGCTCTCATCGAGAATATACCTGGTATCTGCGCTGAGCTTTTGAGTCCGGAAATCATAAGGGAAATTAGTGTGCGGTGTAGCAGTTATCGAACTGTCCGCGATAACATGGGTAAAGGTTGCCCGATCTGTATCGTCTACCTGTTCGTTATATTCGTAGGCAAATTTTACTCTCGTCCTGTCGCTAACTGTCCAGTTAACGGAAGTATTTGCATTAGCGATATCCACGCTGCCATCGAGCGAGTTTTGAGGAAGGGCCGGTGGTGTTAAAACGCCGTTAACCGTGTAAGGTAAAAAGCGGTCATTCTGTGTCAATTTCGAAACTGAAATTAATGCATTAACCAGGATATTTTCAAACCCACGGTATTGCCCATTTGCCATTAATTGCAACATTTCGTTATCGGGTTCCAGGGCTGACTGGCCGGTTCCGGTACCTGTAGAAAATGCATTTTGCCAGCTCAGTGCAGCATTTTCATTCTTGAATGTTGAGGAAATAAACGAAGCCTGGCCATTCAGACTATTATGTTTGTAGTTAGCAGTTAATTCAAACCGATCGGTTGTGTAATCTATCGGTTTTGGCAATATCGCCGACCTGGCATCAGCGAAGGTAAATCCGATAGCAGCACCAAAAGGTACCTGTCCCTTTTTTGTTTGATGATCAACCTTGACCGAGTAATTCCATCGGCTGTTCTGAATAATATTACCACCTGCCCTGACACGGTGACGCTCGGTGTCAAAGTCGACATCGCGCAAACTGGTTAACAAACCTGTCATTGCAGCGGTGTTGGCGCCTGTAACCCAACTGCCAGGGAGCGTTTGTGACGTCGTGCCAGAATATGCTGTGCGTGCTGTATCGAGGTTATATCTTGTTATCTGATCCAGGGTCACAAAAAATTTATAATCACCCTGTTTGCCGCCTTCCAGGTCGACACGAAAGGAATCCAGGCCAAGATTATCGGCTTGAATATCGAAATAATTTGCCTCTTCATCCCGGTACATAGAGTCTACGTCAAGTTGCAGAAAGGTACCGTGTTCATTGAGCCCGTTGTATTCGCCAAACTTGAATGAGTCGTTACTGATGTAGCCCAGGCTAGCATTGATTTCTGAATACCAGGGTTCATCTGCATTGTCCGGGCAAAACTTACATTTCCATTTCGATTTATTAACCTCCGATTTCTCGGTTGTATGGTTTTTTGAGGTGTTCTCTGACTCGGAAGATTCCGCCGCAATGGCAAAACCGAACACTGCTAAACTCAGAAAACCTGTAGATACTAATTTTTTGATTAATGTTATTAACATGAGTTTATACCGGTTTGATCAGTCGTATTGTTGCACCTGAATCAATTATTAGCGTAGCAATTTCACTCCTGACGGATGATTGCTGCCATGTACCTGTGAATGACAATTCAAACAGCTTCGACCTAACAGGAATTTTCGTTGAATGGTGCCAGAGCCGGTCGGCAAGCCAGTGCCTGAATACAACGTAGCTGGATGACCGGCCTGACTATGACACTGCTGGCATAGCAGCGGCGGCCGTTTGACCAGCAGATTGGAGTATGTCGATCCATGCGGGCTGTGACACAAGGTACAGTCTTCCGTCACCGGGGCGTGAGACCAGAGTAGCGGGCCCCGTTTCTCAGCATGACATAAAAAACACAACTGGTTTTTCGTGGCCGTCTTTATTAACTTGTCATCAAAGCTGCCATGTGGATTATGGCAATCACTGCAGCGCATTTTTGCAAATCGCACGGGATGCGAAGACCGTTTGTTGAATTCGATCTTTTGCTTCTGATGGCATTGTGCACATGTGTTAACCTGAGATTTCGCGCTGAGCATTGGATCTCTTCGCACGTGAACCTGGTGACAATCAGCGCAACCAACAGAACTGGATTCATGTGCATTGCCATGCCAGTAGTTCCGTGGTGCATCGTTATGACATCTCAGGCATACGCTGTTCTGTTCCTTAATCGGCGTCCAGGCTTTGGATCCGAAAGCACGTATGGGTGCTTTCGGTTTATTCTTTTTTTTCTTTTTCTGATGAGCCCCGCCAGGGCCGTGGCAGGTTTCACATTGTAGAGTAGCCATCGGCGAGCGCTCGTCATTAAGCTCACCGTGTTTGGTTTTAAATAAAGGTAAAACAGGATACTCATTATCCTCATCATGACACTTCAGGCATGTATCTGCGCCTTTTTTTGAGTACTCGGCTTTTGCTTCGTCGGATGCCAAAGCTAAACTTGAAATGGCCAGTTGTGAGGCCAGGATCAGGCAGCTAATTAAAGTGATTGTGGCTGGATTACGCCTGTCCATGTTATCTCTCAGGTTTATAATTTTTCATTTTTTTATTACTCGACCGCCAGCAACTTATTGTTTTGATTAAAGGCGAGAATAATTACTTCAAGCCACTACAGGGTAGACAGATATTTTTTCAGGTCATCCACCCGCTCCTGGTCAATACTGTTAAAGCGTGCCATGATATTGTAGGTCTGGTCCGACTGAGATATGTCGGCAGAAATGATGGACTGCTGGCCTGCCAGGTCGATTGCACCAAATGCTGTGGTGGTATCGTCGGCTCCAGCCGAGTGACAGATCGCACAATTCTGCTGAAAAAATACCTTCCCATTAGAAGCGTTTCCCGGGTCTGGGTCCGAGCCGCCTCCGCCTCCACCAGGCCCCGCTATCGGGTTGGGTGGATCTTCCTCAGAATTACTTTCATAACACGAAGTCAATGTTATGCTCGATACTAACCCCATTATCAATATCAGGAATCGAACCAGTTTGAACCTGTTCATCGTTCTCACCCACCATTTAAAAAGCTTTCAATTGCCAGCGCTTCGCTGTTATTCAACAGGATTCCTGCCATTTCATCCTTATCATCAATGGCATCTATGAATTTCGATGCGCTTTTACCGGTAATACTCCCTCCATCGAAGGGCCCTGAGCTACCGGTGCCATTCGGTCCGTGACAGATCAGGCATTTATTTGTGTAGAAGTCCTCCCCGGTTGAGCCGCCACTGCCCAGAAAATCGGCCATCAGTTGCGATTCCTGATTGCTAGCCAGGATGCCATTCATTTCTGAGACATTGCGTATTTCACTGTTAATCATGATTTGGGTAGCACCTTTAACAAACGGTGCAATCCCGCCGATACCGGCTCCTCCATGGCAGATGGTACATTTGTTATTATAAAATTCCTGTCCGCTGCTACCGCCTGTTCCGAGATAATCGGCAATTAATTGCGCGCTATCGGCCGGTAATATAATGTTATCCATAATACCGACGCTGTTAACGGCGCCGGTAATCATGGATTGAGTGGCGCCTTTCACCGCAGGTCCGACACCAGTGATACCGGTACCAGTGGCGCCATGGCAAATTGCACATTTAACCTCATAGTATTCACTACCTGTCGTGGCTGCACCGCTGCCGAGATAATCGGCTATTAACTGGATTTCTGAACCGAGCAGGTTAATGCCGTTCATACTCGGTATGGAAGCAATTTTGTCCAGCACCATAACACTCGTGGCACCTATTACCGGTGGTGCGGTGCCGGCAATTCCGACACCGTCAATGCCGTGACAAATCTGACATCGATTGCGGTACATGGCATCGCCGGTAGAGCCTGTCACCGCCAGGTAATCCTCAATCAGCAAGGCTTCCGCTCCACTTAGCACGATACCGTTCATAGCTGGTTCGATTGCAATGGCATTGAATATCAGGGCATCCGTGGCACCCTCAATTATCTTGGGTATCGCAGGGGTTCCTGCTCCGACAACACCGTGGCATGCCAGGCATTGTGTGTTATAGATTTCTTCGCCAGTCGCGGGTTGAGGAGGCGTGTTAACGGTAACAGTTGTTGCAGCGACACCTGTCATACCGTTTCCGTCCTGGGCCGCAATAGTGAGAGTGTAGGTTCCGGTTGTCGCGTAGGCGTGTGTGATAGTAGGTGACGGTCCCTGTTCTATCACGCTGCCATCACCAAAATCCCAGACAAAATTTGTCAATGCTGTGCTGGAATCTACGAGTGATGCCGATGCATCTAAAGATATAGCGATTCCTGTATCGGCAGTGTAAGGCCCGGTATGATTGACAACAGGTATCACAGTATCAGCAATGATAATGTCCGCAAATGTTGTGGCGCTGACCGAATTCGAATCAGTGACTGTTAGAGTCGCTGTATGTCGCCCTAAGGTGGTGAATGTTGCTATATGATTGTCACCGCTGTTGAGGAAATCGATGCCATCGATATTCCAGTCGTACTGGTTAATCGTTTCTGGACTGGGGGCACTTGATGCCGAGCCATCAAAAGTCACACTTGTGTTTAGTCTGGCAGTCTGTGGCGATGAAATTCTGGCAACTGGGGTCGGACCTGATGAAGCTACTGTAATAGTAAAACTGTCTATAGCAGCACTATCACCGGCGACCGATTTATCGTCGTCTGCCGATACGCCTGCTGCATAGAGTGTATAGGTACCCGGAGTAGCGGGTGCCTGCCAGTCGAAATTCCATACGATGGAACCCGCAATATCCGGTGCCGGTTGGCTGTGCGTCAATTCCAGACCAATTTTCTTAATGCTGGTATCGGCTCCCTGTACCAGAAGAGTTCCCGAACTGGCACTGATGTTGAGACCGCCCAGTAATTGCTGACCACCGCTGACAGTAATGCTAAAACTGCTGGTCGAATCTGGCGCCGCATTATTCGGGCCAGATATAGTGACTGTTGGTGTGATACCCGAATTGTGACAAAGCGAGCACAGGAAATCGCCGTTTGCGGTGTTGGGATTTCCAGAGTAACCAGTCATGCCGTTACTGGCACCAATTACATGACCACTAAACAACAGAAATAGCAGCCCGATGAAACCTGTTCTTATTTGTAACTGGTGCATCATAGACCCCAATTAGTCACATGTAGCAATTCACTTTATCGATTATCTTTTTTATTTCATGATAACCTAATGTAAATAGATTGAGTAGTTTTTGATGCTCGTCAATAAACTGTCGATAATGACCGGTAATTTATAACATCAAAATAGGAGGAAAATTAATGAATGCTCAACGATTAACAGGAGATTTGCTCGCGAAATTCGTTGCAATGGCAATTGCAGGTGGAATAATCTTTTCCGGTGTCTTCGCTGCTGACCTCGATAAATTAACGGCATCCTGTGCCAGTTGTCACGGCGAGGGAGGTACCAGTACCGAATCGACAATACCCACCATTGGTGGAATGTCCGAACAATTTATGATCGATACCATGGATATCTACAGGGAAGAAGATAGACCCTGTATTGAAGCCGAGTATCTTGATGGAGAAAAAAAGGGTGAGAAAACCGACATGTGTAAGATTGCAACCGAGTTAGACGATGAAGACATCGAAGCACTGGCGGGTTTTTATGCGAGCAAGCCATTTGTACGGGCCATCCAGAATTTCGATACCGATAAAGCGAAGCGCGGGAAAAGACTACACGATACCAATTGCGAGAAATGTCATGAGGATGGTGGTAGTTCAGCCGAAGATGATGCCGGCGTACTGGCTGGTCAGTGGATGCCCTATCTGGAGCAAACCTTCAAGTCATACGGTTCAGGCAAGCGGGTAATGGATAAGAAAATGAAACCAAAAATGGAAAAGCTCAGTGATGCCGACAAAGAAGATCTGATTCATTTTTACGGCAGTTTGCAGTAATTAACGAGGCTGATATTTTCCAGATAATCATAAATTAGAAAAAAAAGGGGGAAACATGTTGGAGCCAGACCAGAATAGCCGGCACGAAGCAGGCAAAGAAGAGAGTTCTCAAACTAAATGGCAGCGCCTATGGCGACAACCGAGAGCACGCTACTGGTTTGGCATACCGCTCGGTGGCGCAATCATGTTCGTGGCTGGAATCATCTTCTGGGGTGGCTTCAACACCGCCATGGAAGCCACCAACACACTTTCGTTTTGTACCAGCTGTCACGAAATGAGCTTTGTTTACGAGGAGTACCAACAAACAGTGCATTACAAAAATAACAGCGGCGTCAGGGCCATATGTTCGGATTGCCACGTTCCCAGGCCATGGGCGTACAAGGTTATACGCAAGATAAAAGCGACCAATGAGCTTTTCCACAAAGTGATGGGCACCATAAATACCAGGGAAAAGTTTGAAGCCAGTCGGGCCGCAATGGCAGAAAATGTCTGGGAGGAGATGAAGGCAACGGATTCCAGGGAATGCCGAAATTGTCATACGCTCGAATCGATGAATCTCGAAAGCCAGGACAAAAGAGCAAGAAGACGTCATACGCTGGAACGGAAGCTTAAGAAAGGCGAAACCTGTATTGACTGTCACAAGGGAATCGCTCATACATTACCCGAGGGCTATTAGTTTTGTGGCAGATTATTTATTTCGCTTTCTCGCATAAATTGTTCTTCGATGGTTGGTAAATGTTATAAAAAAATAACGATTTCGTGATAATTGTGTGATATCTGTTTCATATAGTGATGCCTCTTAGATCAGGAGGCAAAATCATGGTTTCACCCTTTCGAAAAATCACCACCGCTGCGCTTTTTGCGGGTTTAGCAATCTCATCGTCATCGGCCATATCCAGTGATTCCGATTCATACCAGGTAACTATTACCAATATTACCAATTCGATTAATTTCACACCGATACTAGTTACAAGCCATCGTAGGAAAATATCCTTATTTGAACTTGGATCCCCCGCAAGCAGCGACCTGAGCGCAATTGCAGAGGGTGGTGATACTTCAGGTTTAGCGGCGACCCTGGCCTCTAACCCCGGTGTCATCGACATTCAGAGTTCTGGTGGATTGCTCGGCCCGGGTCAGTCGGTCACGCTTACACTAAGCGCAGCACACGGTGCTAAACGTATTAGTATCGCCTCGATGATGTTACCAACTAACGACGGCTTCATTGCCCTTGATAGCGTAAAAGCTCCTCGTAAAGGCAGCGTATCCTATTTTTCACAGGGCTACGATGCGGGAACCGAGGCGAATGACGAACTCTGCGTCAACATACCGGGGCCGACCTGTGGTGGCACGCCATTTTCACCCGGCGTTAACGCGGGTGATGAAGGTTATGTGCATATTCACAGAGGCACCCAGGGCATAGGAGACCTCAGCTCGGAAAAAGACTGGAGAAATCCGGTTGCAAAAATTACCATTCAACGAATCGAAAATCATTAATCCGTTAGCAGTTGTCCAACCCTGTGTGTGATGTTCGGGGGCGGTGATCCGCCCCTGTTCATCCTCGTAGCGAGGTATCAAACAAAATAACTAGCCCAACCCCGACCAAAAGCATCGCAACAAATTTTTTAAGTAAGTCGACAGGTAGATAATGAGCCAGCTTCGCACCCAGTATTGCACCAGTCCCCAGTATCAGGCCTAGTATTAAACCCAGCTTGAAGTCGACCGCAGAATGCAGCAAATTGCCTGCAGTTGCAGTCAGCGAGATAGGTACCTGAACCGCCTGTGACAGACCAATAGCAATTAGCACAGGAGTTTTCCTCCATAGCAGTATTGGTATTAGTAGTAATGGCCCGCCGGTACCAGTCAGAGCGGAACCAATACCGGTAATGAAACCAATAGAAATCAATTCTGTTTTACTTGAAGGCAGACGTGATCCAAACTCTTTATTGCGGCGTATGAGCGAGTCGAGACCGGAGGCCAGAATCAATATACCAATTGCCAGCTCTAAAATAGAAGCGGATACATAAGGCAATATTACGCTGCCCAGGTAGGCACCAGGCAAGGCACCAAAACAGATCTTAATTGCTAATGCCCAGTTTATAGTTCCGTGTTTCGCATAGATCAGGGCACCAATAGCACCGGTGACAATATAGCCCAACATACAGGCCGGGATGGCAATATGCATTGATACTGAACCAAAATATTTCAGCGATGGAACGAGTAATACGCCACCGATTCCGACACCACCAATGAGGATGCCTACGAAGATGACTATGACGACCAGAATAGGGGAAAACAAGTTGTTTGACCTGAGAGTTAGAGTTTCTGCCTGGTGGAACCGCACCAGGGCATGGAAAATAACAGGTTATACGCGAGCATAATAATAATTTCTTCGTTATTAAATAATAAATCCCGAAAGAGCTTTGAATAGAAACGGGGCAACTCACTTAAAGAGTTGCCCCGTTCCCGACCATATTCAGTTTTGGGACATTAGAATAATATTAAACATCTGCGTGTTGTCACTGGGCGATTGACCAACACAGCTGACTATTTTGCCGCCATTTCCAGACACATTGACATCGGCCATACAGGCGAGGTTGCCGCTTCCGCCACTACCGCTAATCGTGCCGGTTATCAAGCCATTTGCCAGATCATCAACGCCACCTGATAGTGACATAGTGACCATCTCTGCCGACAGTGTGTTGGCAACTATATCGGTCACGATTGAACCACTACAGGTGCCAGCCGAACAACTAACCGACACTGGCTGAATGCGGTCGCCAGTTGCAGATGATTCGTCAAATAACATGCCCGCGTAATTCGCGTCGAGATTAGTGATATCAGTAATGGGGTTTTGTGCCAGAGCAAATATGAAGCTGGATTCTGCTGGATTGGTCAGGTTGGTGTGTACAATCGCACCACCACTTCCGGTCAGGTACATTTCGGCATCCGATACCAGCATCAAACCATCCGCACAGCTACCTCCAGCTGGATTGTCAATTGTGCCGGCCCCCTGGGAAGTAAAGTTGTTATCCAGCGCAAACCGATCCGGTAATGAAGCCCTGTTAGTGGCTAATTCAAAATCAAACTCGCCAAAAAAGTCCCGATCATTGCCGCTGGCATCGCTCGACGAGCCTTTGCGAACCAGTACCCAGTTAGCACTGAAATCGGCATTGGGGCAGGTGCCCGAGTTAATCATCGGAATGATTTGATTGCTGGTGGCATCAACCGGTTTAAGCATCATGGCATAGCCTTCGATTTCCAGACCCCAGGCTTCATCACCAGGTGATGGCGCATCTGTTCCGCTGGCATTGTCAACCACGAAATGTGTGAATCCGCTGCTTAATGCCTCGTATTCGCCATTCACGGTCATATCAACCGGACTCGATGCATCGACACGATGTGTAATAGTGAAGCTACCGTCGGTTTCCATATTGACGTCCCATTTCGAGCCTGGCCCATTGTAGTTTCTCGCCTGTGCCAGATCGTCACCGCTGGCCGGATCGTTAGCTGAATCACTACTACAGCCATTGACTGCGAGCGCCAGGGCTAACAATGTTGCCACCGAGGAAAAAATCGGAAAACTCGAGATTGTATTTTTCATCATTAAATCCTTTATTTGCTTTGGAGTAGTTAATATCGGTCATAACAGACAATAATTTATCACTCGAAAGAGTGATTTTTCCATCTCAGCCTGTTCTGCTATGCTTTGATTCGAGTCCGCCGCATTCTGGTTACATCGAATCGGTCTACTAAACCGCTTTATACGGTGCATAGTGCTGGATCTAATTCCAGAGCAGGGAGCAGAATAAAAATAATGCGTTTATTAATAGTTGATGATCACCCACTGTTCCTCGATGGCCTGGAATCCAGCTTATGTCAGCTGGATCCGACTATTAAAATTAACAAATCGGTGAATGCCGAACAGGCGCTACAGAATATAGCGGCTGGTCTGCAACTGGATCTGATGCTGGTCGATGCATTATTGCCCGATATGAGTGGAATCGAGTTTATTAAAACGCTGATTAATCGTGAAATCTGGATTCCATCACTAATATTGTCCGCCAACGAGAATCTCACATTGGTGACCCAGGCAATGGATTCCGGCGCAATGGGATTTGTCCCAAAAACCTACTCAGCGTCTAAACTATACTCGGCAATGCAACAGGTGATGAAGGGTCAGATGTATCTTCCCGATGAAATCGCCAGACAAATGTCACAATTACAGAGTCAATCGGCAAACGATAAGCTGAGGCATCGCGACCTGCTGCAGAAATTCGGTATCACGGCGCGCCAGCTTGAAGTTTTACAATTGCTGGCTGAGGGATTTTCCAACAGGGAAATTGCCCTGTCATTGTTTGTTAGCGAACATACCGTCAAGTCACATATCAAAGCCATGTTTGCAACACTCAGGGTCAGCAATCGTACGGCCTGTGTGAAAACAGCAGCGCAACTGGGGCTGTTGTAAACTCAGCCGATTTTCTGATTGATCAACAATCGCAGTTGCGAAGGTTTAACCGGTTTACATAACAACGCGATACCAAGTTCTTCTATCTGCTGCTGGCGTTGAGGATCAGTATCGGCAGTAATCAGAAAATGCGGGACAGAATGCTCGAGTGACTCGAGTATCGTGTTGATCGCATCAATACCGCTTTGCTCCGCACTGAGATGATAGTCGCAGATCAGTAACTCAGGCTCAAACCCAGCTTCTATCGATTGCAATGCCTGTGATACCGAACCTACTGTCACCGCCTGAAAGCCCCAACTGCCAAGTAAATCCGACATTGCCTGTTGCACGATCAAGTCATTGTCGATTACCAGTATTCGAAAATTCGAATTATTCCATGAATACTGACGATGCTCTTCTCCGCCATCATCTTCAACCCTGTCCTCGCCGACCGGTAGTCGAAGCGAAAAACAGCTACCCAGGCCTGGTGCTGACTCAAAGTTTATCGAGCAATCCATTAACAGGCACAGGCGTTTGACTATCGATAGCCCCAGGCCCATTCCTTTGCTTCGGTCGCGTTCCGGGTTTTGCAATTGATAAAACTCATCAAATATTCTGTCCTGTTCATCCCTGGCAATACCGGGCCCGGTATCTGTAACCGAGATAGTGACAAAGTGGCTTTCATTACTCACCTCAACTCTTATCTCACCATTAGCGGTATATTGAATAGCATTGAGGATTAGATTACCGAGCACACGCTCCAGTAAAATTGGATCACTATAAACGCGTTGCTGATCATGGTTTAGCGTCAGTTCGAGCTGTTTTTCGTCGGCTAACGGCCTGAATCGATCTTCCAGCCTTTGCATTAAATCACCGATTGAAAAACTGTCCGGCGCATGCTGAATGTTACCGGCATCCAATCTGGAAATGTCGAGTAAGCTGCTAAATAATTCACCCAGTGCTTCATTGGTCTGCGAGATTTTGTCTGCAAGCAGGCGTTGTCGATCGGTGTTTAATTCGAATTGTAAGCTTTCCAGATACAGACCGAGGGCATACAGTGGTTGACGTAAATCATGACTGGCGGCGGCGAGAAACTTTGACTTGGCAAGATTGGCATGTTCCGCCTCAATTTTTTGAATTCCCAGGTCGTGTAACAGCTGTCTATTTTCAAAGCGTAGCTCGAACGACTTCTGCAAGACTTTACCTGACCTGATCGCAAACCCGGTTATGATTGAAAAGAAGGCATACCCCAACAAGCCGAGATAACCATAACTGTCCTCACGAATGACGATCACCGATGATAAAGAAATCATCACGGGTAAGGAAAAAGCCAGAAAAGCCGGCAGGAAAACTGACTCTGAGGCCAGCGATCCGGCAATCATTCCAAGTAATATTATGGTGATGCTATTCAGTACAAAAACACTATGGCCCTGAATAAATAATACTGGTAAACCTGCCCATAGCAATCCCGACACAAACGCAAAAGCAGTTAAATATCGGCTACTGCGTAAAACAAATTCAACATTATCCATGCGTTGCTCAAACCGGTACAGGAACCACAGTCGACAAACAAGTAAAGTTACCACCCCGGCACACCAATATGACAAATGCAGGCTATCGACCCTGTTCACCAGTAAGTACGCGATGGTACCAGTCGCAACCAGCGTACCAATCGCAATGATTGGAATATGACCCGATAACGCGCGAATTTGCTCTACGCGTACCTCAGTATTAAAGTTTGAATTTATTACAGACATCTTCGAATGATTATATATCCGATTATCCTGACTTATCTGATGCATTTTCCAGGTTAAAGCAACTGCAGAAGTCTTTGCGTGTTCCATCCACGCTAAATGTGAGCTGCTTCAAAAGAATGAAAAACCGCCACCAGAATGAACAATCACCGCTTATATCGATAGTGAACTCGCTCGAAAAATTGATGAGCTACTGGTGTTACCGATGTGATCCAGTCAGGCAACCTGAGGTTGCCTGTTACGAACCTGCCAGCCTAGCAATACAATAATACAGACTGCGAAACAAACTAGCGGAATGGTATATTGATTGAGCCGCTCCCAACCGAGTGTGTGATGTAGGTAACCTGAAGAAAAGGCTGTTAATGCGGTTGCAGAAAACACCAGGAATTCATTTATACCCTGTATCTCGCCCTTCTCGGCGGGTTGATACACTTCGGTCAGTAAAGTTGTACTACCGACGTATAAAAAATTCCAGCCGATACCGAGTAGTATCAACCCTACGATAAAATGCGAGTAGAGTTGCCCCCAGAGTGCTACCAGAGCACAGCTGATGAGAATTAATGCGCCACTGAACATAATTTTCAAAACACCGAAACGATCTACTAAATAACCGGTAAAAAACGAAGGCGCAAACATACCGACCAGATGCCACTGTATAACGATTGCAGTACTGGCAAAAGGCATATCCCGATGATGCATCGCGAGCGGTGTTGCTGTCATCAGTAAATTCATTGTGCCGTAGGCGATCATTGCGCAAAGCACAGCAACCAGAAAAGCAGGGCGGGTTATAATAAATCCAAGCGGTCTTTTTTGTCCGCTCGATTCTTCGCTCGAAGGCTTCGGAATTCGAAGGAATAATTGAATCAGCACGACACCGGTACAGAAGACCGCCACCGCGACATAGGAAGCAGAAAAAATTGCACCCGGAATCATTTCACGCGTCCAGCTGGCAACATTAGGACCAACAAATGCAGCCACCAGGCCTCCTGCCAGAACCCAGGAAATTGCTCTACTTTTGTAGGACGGATCAACCACTTCTGTCGCCGCAAAACGATAGAACTGGCCGAAACCACTGGCAATTCCAAATATTGCCGATCCCGCACAAAAAAGCGGGAAACTCCCCAGATAAATCCCGAGAGCTGCGGTTATGCCACCTATGAATCCAGCAGTTCCGCCAACCGCAAAACCAACCCGCCTGCCAAAATGCTTCATCAACATGGAGGCTGGAATCATAGTTAGCATAATACTGAAATATAACAGACCCAGGGGTAGCGTAGACAGCGTCGGATCTGGTGAGAGCATGACACCAACCAGTGCGGAAGTTGCCATGGTCAGAGATGTGCAGGACAGCATCAGCCCCTGACAACTGGCGAGTAACAGAAGATTTGTTCTGGGCATAGTTCGCGCAGTATATAGGGCGCCAGGCTGTTAGATATACTCGTTATGGAATATAACTACAGAATATTTTCTTCACATATTCCCGGTTTTGCCACTGATAACCCATACCAACAGGAACCAGGAAAGTATCGCCAGCCCTGAATTCGAATACCACACCGTCGGCATTTGTAATCGAGCCGCTGCCTTCGAGAATATGCATTAACTCACTACGTTCTATAGTCGTAGCAACTCGCTTCATCGGGCTGCAATCCCACACACCTGATATAAATTTATTATCGGGGTCGGCATATAAAACCAGCATACCCATATCCGGAACCTCGCTGAGATATAACTCCGCATCATGTCCGCTAACTCTGGGCAGTTCGGCATTTGCATCGACCCTGATGGCGGCCAGATCATCCGTCTTTATTTGCTGGCTATCGGCATTGTCGTAGATCATGTAAAACTTTCGCGTATATTCATACTGCTTCCAGCTACATTCCGTACCTTTGGGAACAATAAAACTGTCCCCCGCTCGAAAGGTTTCTTCTTGCCCCGTCTTATCCTTAATAGTAATAGAGCCTTCCAGAACCACCATCATCTCGTCGACATCATAGTGACCCAGAACTAACTCATGTTCGGTACAATCCCAGACACCGGCGACTAACTTATCATTCTCAGTGGAGAAATATTGATGCCCGCGCTGTATTGGGTTGCCGGAAACAATCAGATCTTCAGAAATAGCCTCCCAGGCTTGCAGACCAGTTTCGGGATGCCCATTGCGATCAAACTTTATGACATTGAGATCAACCATTTTATTTTTCCTCGTATTTAATTGATAATAGATTGCATAGTAAATGCATCCAGAAAAATTTCAATTGCGCCGCTTGAGAATCGTTTTTATGTTGGCACCCTTAAAGAAGTTATCCCTGTTTATTGCAGTTTTGTTACTAATCGGCTGCGACCAGGTTTTCGAAACGGTTTATTGCGATTACGGCCAGGGCGGTATTGAGAACCAGTTTTTCGAAACCGGGGTAAACCTGCTTAATGAGTGTTTGCTGCTCAATCATTTAACCGATCAGCAACAGGCAAAATACCTGCAGACACGGGCATGGGCACATTATAATCTCCAGAACAACGAACTGGCCCTCGATGACCAGCAAACGGCATTTCAATTACAACCGCCGACACAACACTACGAATATATTAACCATGCGGCCTACCTGCGTCGAATGCAGCGATACACAGAAAGCCTTCTGCCTCTAAAGAAAGCGCAAAAACTTGATAAGACTGTTGGCGTTCCAAACATGATGACGCAATACAATCTGGGCTGGTCCTTATACGAACTGGGTCGCTATGAGGAAGCTATCGAAGCCTTTAACAAAGGCATTCCACAACAACCCGACTACCCGTTTGTATATCTGCGTCGTGGACTCGCTTTCTATCAACAGGGGAAGCAGAAATCCGCTCAGGAGGATTTTTCGGAGTTTTTGTTATTAATCGGCGATCAGGAAGTTAATCTTCCCGTCGAATTAAAAAAGGATATCGAAATATTGCCCTCTGCGTACGGCGAAATCAGAAATTTGTAAAAAGGCCGGATCATAACCAGATGTAAAAATTGTAACAGCTCAAACCCAATAAGACATAGACCTTCCAAAGAGTACGATCAAGCCGGGCATTCGTCCGGTTTGCGAAAAAGCAACCATTGCTGATACTTGCCAACAAAGCTACTGCTAATCCTGACTATCCACCCAAACTGCCATTATTAGCAATCTGATGGAAATAGAAACAACACAGCATCTAAACTAAGAGATTAATTTCCCTTAATGGAATAATAATAATTGACAAAAGACCACTGGTCTTTTAATATTTCAATAAGAGACCATCGATCACTTAAGAAAATATATGAATTGGCAGCGAGCAAGAACAGATGAGAAAAAGAGTGAAAGAAAAGAGGCTATATATTTAGCTGCTTTCACACTTTTCAAACAAAATGGCTATGACAATGTGAGCTTCAATGGTATTGCTTCAGAAGCGGGATTTACTAAGTCCAACATGTATCGATACTTTAGTTCCAGAGAAGAGATTTTTTTGAATATTTTTGCCGATCTGTTCGAGAATTGGTTTGATGACTGTAGAAAGCGATTACTTTCACTTGAACAAAATGCGGCGGTAAGCCATTTTGCAAATACCTGGGTAAAGTCACTCAAATCTCATCCACAGTTCCTGGACTTAACACCCATTCTATTTGTATCGCTTGAAAAAAATAGTTCGTATGAGCAATTACTGGAATTTAAAAAACTGGCTAAGAATTTACTGTTAAAACTTGCTATTGAAATTGGCAGAATTTATCCGGAAATACAGGGTGAAAAAGCGTTTAAGTTTCTAACGCTCAGTTATGCTGCAACCGCTAATTATTGGGCAGCAATGACACAAAATGAGGCTCTTGCAAAAATCTATAGCCAAGATGAGTTCAAAGAGTTGAAGCCGAATTTTGAAAAGGATTTGGCAACATCAATTGAAATAATTATTCATGGAATTAAAACTAGTCAGGCAGAAATTAAGTAGAACACATTAGCTACTCTCCCACATGGTAGCTAGAAAACATTCAATTATTAATTAGGAAAATTTAATGGCACATCATACAGAAAAGACAATAAGAGTTAATATTTCAGCGACGGAAATATGGCAGGTATTAGGGGATTTCAGCAGCGTTGAAAAATTTGCTACCACGATAAAATCATCACCTATCGTGAATGATATCAACTCGGGAGTAGGAGCAAAGCGCTTATGTACCTTTAATGACGGATCGAGCCTGGTTGAAGAAATTACTGAGTTTCATGATGGGCAGGGTTATAGAATGGAGCTTTCTGAGTTTTCACTACCATTAAAGAGTATGCATGCAGAAATGAGTGTAAAAGAGATTGATGCAAATAGCAGTGTACTCTACATGTCATCAGATTTCATAGTAAAAGGAGGTCCATTTGGGTGGCTAATGGGGCATTTTATAATGCGGCCCGTGATGAAGGGTGTTTTTAAAAAACTGCTGACTGGTTTAGCATATCATTGCGAAACTGGAAAACTAGTTGGTGAAAAATTACCCCCAGGTGAAGAGATGAATAATGTAATCCTGAATTAGTCCAACTACTACCAATTAGGATTTATGGATTCGGGTTTACAGCAAAACTTAACCACAGGGCTTCCCGCTATACGTCGCGCCCGGTTAACCTTCAGTTGAAGACTTAACTTCAGGTTTCTGGTAACCATTTCTGCAGGCATTTGGCTAAATCAGCCAGTTTGAAAGGTTTGGTGACGACGTCATTCATACCGGCCTGTATACACAATGCTCTGTCATCACTGGATGCATTAGCCGTTAAGGCTATTATCGGCACGGGTGGTTTATTTATTCCTTTTTCCAGAACGCGAATAGATCGCGTCGCCTCATAGCCGTCCATCACCGGCATACGACAATCCATTAGAATAAAGTCAAAGCGATGTAGTTTAAAGGCACTGATAGCTTCTTCACCATTATTTGCTAACTCCACTTCAAAACCCATTTTGGTTAAGAAGGTTCGGGCAACAATCTGATTAGCTTTAATGTCTTCGACCAGAAGAGCGCGAGCTCCTTCAGTAATTTTTATATTAGCGCTGGGCTGCCCGATATCCTCAATACTGTGCTGCGTAATAATAGGTTGCTGCGAATGGTGGGCCAGCATAGCCTGTAGTACAGCTTTTAATGTGTCATAGCGTGTTAATTTGTTCAAATACGCATTAAACCCCGATTGAGCAAAATATGCAGCATCACCTTTATCCGCTAGCGAAGAAAATATGAGTAGCTTCAATTCATCAAATTGGTGATCACTGCGAATGTCTTTACCCAGATCCTCGCCACTTATACCCTCTATAGTATGATCGAGTATGATAATTTTATACGGATCATTGGCCTGGATTGCATCGCACAAGCGACTCAGGGTATGTTGAGGATCAGCCAGCACAGTGACATTTATTCCCATGTGCTCAAGCATGCGTTGTAAGATTTGATGGCTTTCACTGTCATCGTGGACAAATAAAATCCGCATCCCTGTGAGCGAAGTACAGGGTATTGGCGCAGGTGCTTCAGCTACAGGTAGCGGCACCTTGATCCAGAAACTGGTGCTTTCACCGAACACCGATTCGACACTGATATCACCTCCCATCAATGTGATCAGCTTTCTGGAAATAGCCAGTCCCAGTCCCGTGCCGCCGTATTCGCGAGTAGTTGAATTATCAGCCTGAGTAAATTCATCAAACAAACTCTCGATAGCCTCAGGTTTTAAGCCAATCCCTGTATCCTGGATTCGAAGCATCAAATACTCATCGGCAGAGTCATCCTTATTGTATGAGACACCAAGCCGTATAAAACCATGTTGGGTAAACTTGGCTGCATTACCTATTAAATTAACCAAAACCTGTCGAAATCGACTGGGATCTCCACAGAAATGCCTCGGGCAATCCGGATGGTAGTCAAAAATAAATTCAATCTGCCTGTCGGCAACGTGGCTTGATACCAGTTCCATGCTTTCCAGACATACTCGCTCCAGATCGAAAACGATGGATTCAATAACAGCCTTGTCGGCCTCGAGTTTGGAGAAATCCAGAATATCATTAATAATGGAAAGCAAACTATTACTGGAGCGTGTGATGGTTTTGATGTAATCCTTTTGCTGATCGCTTAAAACGGTATCTTCCATCAACTGCGCCATACCGATAACAGCATTCATCGGGGTTCTTATTTCATGGCTCATTGTAGCGAGAAATGCAGACTTGGCTTCACTCGCCTGTTCGGCATTCAACTGAGCTTTCTTAAGTTCAGTAACATCCTGTAAAGTACCCATTGACTCGACTGGTTTACCATCTTTGTCAAAAATAATGGTCTGGGTTTCTCGCACATATCGTGTGTTTCCATCTGCGTGCAAAATTTGATAGTCCAGATTCCTGTAATCATCCTTTGTATGCAATTTTCTGACCATGGCGCGGTCATCTGAATGCACTAGTTTCAAGACCTGATCGAATGCACTGAAATGCAATAAGAAATCCTTGCCGCTGTAACCGAAAATTCGCGCAAACTCATCAGATAAACTCAAATACCTGTCGGCAGACAGGTCTCGGCGCCAGTGCCCTAGATTAGCAGTCTCAGCAGCCTGTTTGAACTGGCTTTCACTCTCGCGTAATTCCTGAGTTCGTTGCTCTACCTGAAGCTCCAGCTTATCGCGTGCTTCGAGTAAGTCATTTTCCATTTGTTTACGATTGGTAATATCCTCCTGGATAGTAATCACCCGTGCCCAGGAATCCTCATAACCGGCCAGCACAAATGAAAACGAACGGGATACAAGATAACTACCATCGTTTCGGACATCGTCGCGCTCTTCCTTTAGATAAGCATTGCCATTAAGCAGTGATACAAATTCACTTGCATAGAATTCAATCCATTGCTCATTCCACCAGCTCGCAATATCGTTCTCTTCAACCAGAAACTCTTCCCTGCTATCGGCCCGATGCAGATCAAGCATTGCCTGATTTACGCTGATTATTTCGACATCTTCTACCAGTCTGTATAACAGCTCCGGATGGCTTCGTAAGTAGTCACCCAGACTTTCAACGCCTGCAGCAAGTAGTCCATCGATTTCGGCTTTTATTTGACTATAGTTTTCTTCCTGGGCGCCAAGCGGCATACTTTGAAACAATAAATTATATTGCTCTTCACCTAGCCTGGTTCCAGCTTTGATCTCGTCGAGTTCCTTTCGGAGTCGTTCATTTTCAGCTAATAACTCTTTCCTTGAAAGCAATGTTGCGGGGTTAGAGGAATTATCCTTGATCAAAGTATTCGACATCTGAGAGATTTAGTTTAATTATAGAACTAAAAACCTGATAATTCCCAGATGCCTGATTGAATTGTTTGCGGGATAAATTCACCATATCAATATAGATTAATCAAAGGATTCGCGAATTGCCTCAAACTCAGCTGCCCGTCGAATATATCCTGAACAACCTGAAGCAACAACTGTGTCAATGCCATCAGGTCATACTGCAGGCACCGCCCGGTGCAGGCAAAACCACTGTCGTGCCGCTTGCTTTACTTCACCAGCCCTGGCTCGGAAATCAGAAAATTGTCATGCTCGAACCTCGGCGTATTGCGACAAGAGCTGCAGCACAGCGTATGGCGGAGCAGATCAATGAACAACCGGGGCAGACAGTTGGATACCGTATGCGGCTGGAGTCAAAAACCAGTCGGCAGACAAAAATCGAAGTCATGACCGAAGGGGTATTGACGCGCATGATACAGAATGACCCGGCTCTGGATGGAGTTGGCTTAATTATATTCGATGAATTCCACGAGCGTAATCTTGAATCTGATCTGGCTCTGGCACTATGCCTGCAGGGGCGGGAGCTATTCAGGGACACACTCAATCCATTGAAGATTCTGATTATGTCGGCTACCATCGATATCGATTCAATCGCAAAGCTTTTAGAGCATGCCGCAATAATTAAATGCGAGGGCAGAAGCTATCCGGTTGATATTATTTACGGACGAGCTCGAAAGTCTGAAGACCGCATAGTCGAGCGGCTGGTAGCCACTGTCAAACAGGCCCTTGATGAAAATCCCGACAGTAGCATCCTCGCCTTCTTACCCGGCCAGGGGGAAATTCACCGGGCTAGCGAACAGCTTTCCAGCTGGTTGCTGGAAGGTAACATCCCCGACACATATATGCATCCGCTATACGGCAATCTCTCTATCGAAGATCAGCACAGGGCGATAGCGCCAATATCAGCATCTCGTAACGGTAGCCGAAAAGTCGTGCTCGCCACCAATATTGCCGAGACCAGCTTAACCATCGAGGGCGTGGACGTTATAGTCGATTGTGGTTTGGCCCGCCAACCCAGATTTAACCCATCTACCGCTATGAGCGCATTAGAGACGGTAAAGATTTCGGCTGCCTCTTCTGTGCAACGGGCCGGGCGTGCCGGGCGCACTGGCCCCGGCAAATGCTACCGACTCTGGTCAGAGCTACAGCAGCAACAATTAGCACCTCAGATAATGCCGGAAATTATAAATGCCGACCTCGCACCACTGGCTCTGCAATTACTGACATGGGGAGTCGATGATCCCGGCGAATTAAAATGGATTGATCCGCCACCGCGAGGCGCCTGGCAACAGGCTATCGAGCTGTTGAAATCACTTGGCGCAATTGAACAGAAATCCGATGCTCTGGTTCTGAACTCTCATGGACGAGCCATGTCCGTTCTGGGCATCCATCCGAGACTTGCCCACTTGCTAATCTGCGGCGCCGAAATCGGTTTTCAGAAAATTGCCTGCCTGCTAGCGAGTCTGTTAACAGAAAGAGACCCGGTCGGCTCCAGCAATCCAGACGTTCTCAACCGCCTCGATGTACTAACCGGCGAAAGCCAGTGTTTGCCGAATCAGCGGAACTGGTTACACCGGGTTCACCAACAGGCCCGACAATATCAGGGCCAGTTGAGCAAGATCGTTTCAGACCGCAAAGTTACAGTAGCGTTAGGCCGGGAACAGGTTTGCGGTTATTTGCTGGCCTGCGCTTACCCCGACCGCATCGCTCGTCGTCGACATTCCGGCGCTTACCAGCTCGCTAACGGCCGTAGCGTCAGATTTACCGATCAATTCCTGTTAGCAAAAAATCAGTGGCTGGCCGTCTCCGAAGTCAGCGCGATATCCGGTGGTCGAGGCGATATTATCCGCAGCGCAGCCAATCTGGACAAGGCGCTATTTTCGACACTATTAAGCAAGCTCGTAACCACAGAAACGGTTACCGAATGGGACAGCAAAACAGGACGATTTATCGCCCAACAACGTCAGAAAATAGGTGCAATAATATTACACAGCAAACGTCTGCAAGACCTGCCTGCTGAGTTAAAAATCACCGCATTAATTCAAACTATAAGATCCGAAGGACTGCAACTGTTGCCCTGGAAACCGGAACATCATCAATGGCTGGCAAGAATTGCACTGATCCGCAAACACGAGAATTCAAATGACTGGCCTGATGTAAGCAGGGCAAGTTTGCTGGACAACATGGATAACTGGCTAGAACCCTATTTGAGCGAAATAAACACATTAAAAGCACTCAAAAAACTTAATCTGGGCTCAATTCTCAATTCAATGCTGAGCTGGCAGAAACAACAGCGGCTAAGCCAACTTGCGCCACTTCGCCTCAAAGTACCATCGGGTGCTTCAATTGCCATCGACTATACCGCAACGCCACCTGTACTCGCCGTCAAGCTTCAGGAAATGTTCGGCTGCCGACAAAATCCCACGGTGGTTAATGGCAAAGTTCCACTTATTGTTCACTTGCTCAGCCCTGCAGGTCGACCGCTACAAATTACACAGGATCTCGCTGGCTTCTGGCAAAGCTCTTATCATCAGGTTAAAAAGGAGATGAAAGGCCGTTATCCAAAACACCCCTGGCCGGATGATCCTTTATCGGCTATAGCAACAGCTAAAACCAAAAACAGATTGAATAGCTGATATATCTTCGGAAAATTAATTCAATTACTATTTGATCTGATTCCGCCCAGCGTTTATTCTTGCGACCGCTTTGTCACGCGCCCGTAGCTCAGCTGGATAGAGTACCTGGCTTCGAACCAGGTGGTCGGGAGTTCGAATCTCTCCGGGCGCGCCATATACCAGAAGACCCGCCTTGCGCGGGTTTTCTGGTATATGGGGGCCTGCAAGTCAGATGAGAACTCCGTGGCAAAGCCGAAGCTGCCGAAGGAAAGCCCGAGCAATCTCTCCGAGTTGAGTTAATCGGGGATAATTAAGTTTCGTGTCCCCTGAACATGGTGCCTGAACATACCCCCCGTATACCTGTCCCCCGAATACCCTGACCAAATGATCAACCAGGCTTGCTGAGTATCGATCAAGACGGTGGACACGTGTAAAAAGTCTTTACATGTGTTGAGTTACTATTTGTAAAAGTTTTTTACAAATGGGTTTTTTTTCCAGTCTTCAGTGTGAAACGAGCTGGCGGCGGAATTGAGCGGGGCGTCGCATAAATCAAAATTAGAAAATTGAACAAATAAAATCCCAATAGTTGTATAAAATCATGGTATATCAATGACTTACGCTTCCCGTGGAAAAGCCTGAATAGGGCCGAGCTGTTCACAACAGATAGAGCTGGCTAACCGTGGCACGATTGGTGCACTACCTAATTTACTACTAATTTGGAGCAATTATTTGATGAAAAAACTGATAATACTACTAGTGACGTTTTTGCCCACCAGCATTTGGGCAGCACCGGTAATTACAGGCTACAGCGACTGGTTGATCAATTCGACTACACTATCCAGCGCAGCGGCAAGTGTCCAGAAGGTGGAGGATGATCACAGTTCTTACCTCAATCCAGGCTATGGTGGCCAGGCCTACGATGCCGAGGCGCTATACGCTGCCTGGGATTCGGATTATCTATATATCGGTTTGATGACAGGTCGCGCACCTGGTGCGTCCGGTTGGTCTCCGGGAGATTTCGCCATTGATCTTGGTTCAAATGCTTCCTACGAGTATGGGGTGGTGACCTCTTCACTGGCCGGAGCTGG
>JAAEOZ010000608.1 GCA_024222685.1 Gammaproteobacteria bacterium
GCTGCGACAGCGTCGAATAAGCCACAACCCGCTTTATATCGTTTTGCACGATGCCGATTAAGCCCATAAAAAACGCTGTGGTTGCGCCAATTATGATGACCACGGAAAGTGCAGTTTCGGATAACTCGAATAATGGCGACATGCGGGCCACCATGAAGATACCGGCTGTTACCATAGTGGCGGCGTGTATCAAGGCTGATATCGGCGTCGGACCTTCCATTGAATCGGGTAACCAGACATGCAGAGGAACCTGAGCCGATTTACCCATAGCACCGACAAACAATAAAATACAGGCCAGTGTAATGACCGTCCAGTCGACACCAGGAATCACCTGCATTGTTGCAAACAGCATCCTGTCGGCACGGTCAAATACTTCGTAATAGTCCAGTGAGCCGGTGTACATCAGAACCACCGCAATGCCGAGCAGAAAACCAAAGTCACCAACTCGGTTAACCAGAAAAGCTTTCAGGTTGGCATATATCGCAGTATCCCGCTTAAACCAGAAGCCGATCAACAGATACGACACGAGACCGACTGCTTCCCAACCGAAAAACAACTGCAGGAAGTTATTCGACATGACCAGCATCAACATCGAAAAAGTAAACAGAGAAATATAACTAAAAAATCGCTGATAACCGGGATCATCATGCATGTAACCAATAGTATAAATATGCACCATGAGAGAAACGCTGGTAACCACGACCATCATTAATGCAGTCAGGCTATCGATCAGGAAACCAACCTCGAATCGAATGCCGTCACTTACCATCCAGGTATAAACCGCCTGATTAAATATTGGCGCACCATCGAAGGCGACATCTTTCAGTACCAGGCAGGAAAGTAAACAGGAAGTACCAACACCAAGTATGGTTACCCAGTGCGCACCGGCGCGTCCGATCTGCTTACCGAAAAAACCAGCAACAATAGCACCGAATAAAGATGCCAGTGGGATGGCGAGATAAATCGATTCCATACTCACCCCTTCATCTCACTGATATCTTCGACATTAATCGAGCGCCTGTTACGGAATAACACTACCAGTATAGCGAGGCCTATTGCCGCCTCAGCTGCCGCTACCGTCAGAATAAAAAACACAAAAACCTGACCTGCTAAATCGTCGAGGTAATGCGAGAACGCAATAAAATTGAGATTAACCGCCAGCAACATCAATTCAATCGACATCAGTAAAATGATGATATTTTTACGATTGATCACGATACCGGCAATACTGATACTAAAAAGTATCGCGGCAAGAATCAGATAATGGCTTAGCTCAACAGTCATAATTTATTCGCCACTAGCCGGCATTTTAACAATACGAAGTCGATCCGACTTACGTACCTTAATCTGCTCAGACGGGTTTTGATATTTAGTATGCGTGCGTTTGCGCATTGTCAGCGAAATAGCGGCAACTATTGCTACTAACAGAATTACCGCAGCTATCTCAAAAGCAAATACGTAGTCAGTATAAAGCACACTGCCGAGCGCCTTGGTATTACTGTAATCGGCAGGTTTGGCGATCGGTTGCATGGTTTCAAAGGAGAATATGTCACTGCTTACCACGCTGAGCATGAGGCCAAGCATTATTAAAGCAACACCGATTCCGATGGGCAGATAACGCACAAAGCCCTCGCGTAAGCGCGCAATATTGATATCTAACATCATCACCACAAACAGGAACAACACCATTACAGCACCAACATAAACAAGCACCAGACTGATCGCCAGAAATTCAGCTTCCAGCGTCATCCAGATAATCGCGCTGGTGAAAAATGTCAGTACCAGGAACAAAGCCGCATGTATCGGATTGCGAACCGTCACCACCGCCGTCGCCGTTACTACGGTACTGATTGCAAACATATAAAAAATCAGGGTTTCTATCATTTTTAACCTTATCGGTATGGCGCGTCTGCAGCGCGGTCAGCTGCAAGTTGGGTTTCATAACGATCACCCAGCTCAAGCAGTTTCTCTTTGGTCATAATATTTTCGCCACGGTTCTCGAAATGATATTCGAAAATATTAGTCTCGACGATCGAGTCAACCGGGCAGGCTTCTTCACAAAAACCACAATATATGCATTTAAAAAGATCTATATCATATCGAGTAGTTCGACGAGTACCATCAGCACGTTGCTCGGACTTAATAGTTATTGCCAACGCAGGGCATACCGCTTCACAAAGTTTGCAGGCAATGCACCTTTCTTCACCATTAGCATAACGACGTAAAGCGTGAAGCCCTCTGAATCGTGGGCTAATCGGCGTCTTTTCTTCAGGGTATTGAACTGTAATCTTCTTACGGAAAAAATAACGTCCAGTAACGCTCAGACCTTTGAGCAGTTCAAGGAAGAGATAGCTTTTTAAATAATAATTAATCTTCGCTAACATGATTACGCGAACCAGGGGCCGACTTTAAAATAAACCAGAACACCTTCTACTGCGATCCAGACTATGGTAACCGGGATTAACACCTTCCAGCCCAGTCGCATGATCTGGTCGTAACGATAACGCGGAAATGTTGCCCGAAACCACAGAAACATCCACATGAATGCGGCGGTTTTAACGAACAACCAGCCAATACTATCACCAATTAATTCCGGTACCGGGCTTAACCAGCCACCAAAAAACATCAATGAAGCCAGCATTGCGATTAGGATCATATTGGCATATTCAGCCAGGAAAAATACTGCAAAGGTCATCCCTGAATACTCAACATGAAATCCAGCAACGATTTCCGATTCTCCCTCAGCCACATCGAACGGTGCCCGATTCGTTTCAGCGACACCTGAGATTAAATACACCATAAATAACGGCAGCAACGGGATCACAAACCAGTGTCCGACACCGCCAGACTGACTTTCGACGATTTCTCCGAGGTTCAGACTGCCACCTGCCATCAATACACCTACCAGTGCAAAGCCCATCGCAATTTCATAGGCAACAATCTGCGCGGCTGAACGCATCGCGCCAAGCAATGCATATTTCGAATTTGAGGCCCAGCCAGCAATAATGACGCCATACACTCCGACAGATGTCATCGCCAGGATATAAAGAAGTCCAGCGTTGATATCGGCAAACACCATTTCAGAATTAAAAGGCATCACCGCCCAGGCAGCCATCGATGGTGCGAAGGTAATAACAGGCGCGATAATAAATAAATAGCGGTTCGAATTGGTGGGAATAATGATTTCCTTGAACATCAATTTGAACATGTCGGCAAAAGGCTGAAATAAGCCCTTCGGGCCGACTCGATTCGGGCCTATTCGAATCTGCATATAGCCGATGACCTTACGCTCTGCCAGTGTGTAATAGGCCACAACAATAAAAAGAGGTAACAGAATAATTAAGGCAAGTAATACATTCGCAACAATGTACTGAAACCAGTCTGGCCAGAAATACTGCATCCATTCAGGCAGGTAAGTCACTAATGTCGCAATAAACTCGCTCACGACACACTCTCCAGCTCAACCGGGCCAAAAGCATGACCAAGATTCCTTACCGCATCAGTGCTACATGGAATAGCGACACATCCAGCAGGAACCTGGTCTGTCAGGCGAAGTGCTAATACCGCTGTGCCCTGCCCCTGGCGAATATGCACCCGCTCAGAATCCGCCAGTTTAAGTTTCTCAGCCTGTTCGCGATTCATTGAAATCGTGCCTTGCTCACTCATTAACGGCGTTGCCTGTAAGGCTGGTGATAGTCGAACCGAATCGTCAGTCGCATAAATCGGCGTGTAACCAACACGTTGTATACTTCGAGAGATGCTCGGCAGGCTGGTCAGCTCAGATTGAATGCCACATTGATTGTTCAGGCTAACATCGTGACAGGCAATTTTCACCGCTTCTTTGACTACGTTCGAATCGGAAAACTCGAAATTTCCGGGTACTAGCAACTGACCTAAAGCAGTCAGAATTTTCCAGCCCTGTCTACTCTGCCCTTTCGCCTGAATGCAACCTTTAAAACTCTGCCAAAGCCCTTCCACATTGACCAATGTTCCAGAGGTTTCAGCAATACTCGCCAGTGGCAAAACCAGGTCGGCGTGCTGCTCATCAAAATCGTTCGCAAAACTATTAATCGATATAATAAATTCACTATTTGCGGCAAGTTTCGTTGCATCGTCGGCGGATTTCAAATCAAGTAATGGATTTATTGCGAAATTAACCATTACACTATGTGTCGATTCGACAATTTGCGAAACATTTTGACCAGGAGTCTCAGTCGAAACCCCGGCACTGAGTCGATGAGGCAGGCACCCAGCCAGGCAGGCGCCGGCACTGTTTGCAGATGATGACAGGTAGCCAAGACTTGAACCTGTCATTGAAGAAATAGCTTCACAAAGCTCCTGAATTAACGATAGGGAGGGGTTTGAAACCGCCTGTATACCGACTATTACCGCGGAATCGTCTCCGGAGTTCAGCTTCTCAGCAATAGATTCATGATCCGAATTGCCTTTAACTTTGTCCACCATCGTGGAGAGGCGATCAGACAACGGCTTGCCCGTAAGAGTTGCAGCCGCTTTTACCACTGCCGCCAGATGTGTAATCAGTTGTTCTGCGGATCCTGCCAGATCAGTCTCCAGGCGATAATTATACTGCCCGCTCTGATGACTAATCGAAGACACACTGGCAGCGTTATTGATAACCGCCTTTCGCAGACGATGAGACAATATAGGCTGTTCGAGTCGTAGATTTCCGGCAACAATCAAAGCAGCATCCAAGGTTTCAATCGATGCCAAAGATCTTCCGAGCCAGGGCATTACAGCATCATTTTCCTGAGTCGAAAAGTCAACCCGTAATAATCGATGGTCAATATTATTCGAACCAAGGCCACGAATTAATTTTTGCAGCAAAAACTGCTCTTCGAGTGTCGTTTGAGGACTGATAAGCGCTGCTATTTTACCGGCATCCTGATTTGCTGCTGCCGCTAATTTTTCGGTAGCTGCTTGTATTGCAGTTTCCCAATCTACCGGTTTTAGCTGGCCATTAACACGCATCAAAGGATCTAGTACACGTTTGTCGCTGGACAATCCGCAGTAACCAAATCGATCACGATCGGAAATCCAGGATTCATTAATCAACTCGTTTTCGCGGGGAACAATGCGAATTAAATCGTTTCCACGGGTATGTACATAAGTATTCGAACCTATACAGTCGTGCGCACTAACACCCTCATGCTGGGTTAATTCCCAGGGCCTGGCGGTATATCGTGAAGGCCGGGCCGTCAGTGCACCAACTGGACATACATCAATAACGTTGCCGGATAATTCAGAAGAGATCGACTTTTCGATATAGGTTCCAATTTCGACGTGCTCACCACGGCCTGTTGCGCCCAACTCGGGCAGACCAGCAATTTCATCGCCGAAACGAACACATCGCGTACAGTGGATACAGCGCGTAAAATCTGTTGCAATCAACGGGCCGATATTTTTGTCCATTACAACTCGTTTCTGTTCGGTATAACGCGAAACGCCGTCGCCGAAGCCCATTGCTACATCCTGCAACTCGCATTCACCACCCTGATCGCAAATCGGACAATCAAGCGGGTGATTAATAAGCAGAAATTCCATGGTCGATTTCTGAGCTGCGATGGCCGCTTTCGAACGGGTTTGAACTACCATACCATCCATCACCTGGGTAGCACAGGCTGGCATCGGTTTAGGCGATCGCTCTATTTCAACCAGGCACATTCTGCAACTGGCTGCTACCGACAGTTTTTTGTGGTAGCAAAAACGTGGTACGACAATGTCGTTATCATCAGCCACATCGATCAACAGCTGTCCGGCTTTCGCCTCAATCTGCTGTCCGTTGATTGTAACTGTTATGCTATCGCTCATTACCCTGAATACCTTTGCGCCAATCAGGCCGCGTTATCAACAATCGAACGCTTGTGTTCGATATAATATTCGAATTCGTGTCGAAACTCCTTGACGAAACTCCATACCGGCATTGCGGCAGCATCACCAAGGGCGCAAATTGTTCTACCCTCAATTTTGTGCGAAACATCTTCCAGCAACTCGATATCTTCGGGTTTACCCTGACCATCAACAATGCGGCAAAGCATGCGATATAACCAGCCGGTACCTTCTCTACATGGTGTACATTGCCCACAGGATTCAGAATAGTAAAATCTTGATATTCGCCTCAGAGCGAGCACCATATCGGTGGTTTCATCCATCACAATAACAGCACCTGAGCCAAGCATGGAGCCGGCCTTGGAAATGGAATCGTAATCCATTGTGCATTCGAGCATGACTTCACCCGGTAAAACCGGAACCGATGAACCACCGGGGATAACGGCCTTTAACTGATGACCAGCTCTTACACCGCCAGCCATTTCGAGCAAATCTTTGAAAGGCGTGCCCATATTGATTTCAAAGTTACCGGGATTATTAACGTGCCCAGAAACAGAAAATAGCTTTACTCCACCATTATTTGGGATACCCAGGTCGGCAAACCATTGAGCACCATTTCGGATAATTGCCGGTACAGAAGATAAAGATTCGGTATTGTTTATCGTTGTCGGTTTGCCGTATAAACCAAAGTTAGCAGGGAAAGGCGGTTTGTATCGAGGCTGACCTTTTTTACCTTCCAGTGATTCTAACAAGGCAGTTTCTTCACCACAGATATAGGCACCAGCACCAAGCGCTCCATAGACATCGAAATCGACCCCACTACCGAGGATATTCTTACCCAGGTAGCCTGCTTCATAGGCTTCTTTCAACGCAGCTTCGAACCGTATGAACGGTTCATCCATAAATTCACCACGCATGTAATTGTAGCCAACTGTTGCACCGATA
>JAAEOZ010000609.1 GCA_024222685.1 Gammaproteobacteria bacterium
CCAGTCACTTTGTACAACGACGTAAACCTGGCCGTACTGTCGGAATTGCACGCCCAGGCCCGGCTTCGCCGGATAAACTTCACCTATCTGTATATCGGCTCCGGGGTCGGCGCAGGCATCGGCTTAAATGGCAAATTATGGTCTGCCAACGGTTGGGCGGGCGAAGTGGGCCATTTACGTATTTCCCGCAGTACCACCGGTAATTTATCTTTCGAGGAATTAATCCATCCCAGTCATGCGTTTGGCGAAGAAATCAAACGCCTGGGCCTGCTGCACGACGACCTCAATGGCCTCGCCGAGGCCCTGTCAAATGGCGATAAACAAACACTTAAGATCGTCGAAAGCTACGTACAGATATTATCCGAACTGGTGTTGATTCTCTGCGCTGTAGCCGGGCTCGACGAGGTCATCATCGACTTTCCATCGCAAGGACTGTTTGCCCATATACAGACCATGCTTGAGCCGTTAATAGCCCAGCAACCATTTGAAGTGATCATTTCCACCCCGGCCAATGGCGATGGTGCAGCGGTTCGCGGTGCGGCGATCGCCGCACTCGACATGGCAATTCATCGTATTAATACCAACCCGACCAGTTAATCAACATCTTCAAAGCATAGTGGAGTTATTTGATTTGGATTCATTTATTTTACTTCGCGAAATATATTATATAGAATTGAATACCACTCAATTCAACCTTGCCTGAGAGATACCTTGCAAAGTGGCGCTCCAAATTTAATTGCTGACATCGGCGGTACCCATGCACGTTTTGCATTGGCCGATGGCCCCGAGAGCATGCCTTTCGATGCAAAAACTTTGTTTTGTAGCGATTACGCCACACTGGTGGATGCGGTCGAATCCTATTTAGGCGATGTCAGCAGTGCCCGACCTGATCGAGCATGCTTTTCTATCGCCACTGCGGTTGAAAAAGACTTGCTCACGATGACGAATCACATCTGGGATTTTTCGATTCAACGAACGCGCAAATCACTGGGGCTGAAATCGCTTAGGGTATTTAACGATTACGCCGCGCTGGCTCTTGCCCTGCCCTATCTAACGCCAGCTGATTATTCTCAGATTTGTGGCGACCAGACACCCAATGGTCAGGTTATGGCCGTGCTCGGGCCGGGTACTGGTCTTGGCGTATCGGCGGTGACCCAGTTCGGCAATCATTGGGCGCCCTTGCAGGGCGAGGGTGGACACGTTTCCTACGGCCCGTTAAACGAACGTGAGGCCGCAGTAATCGAAATTATTCGTCGAAACATTGATCACGTATCCGCGGAATGCCTGGTATCCGGTCCCGGACTAGTACTAATTTACAGCTCAATCGCCGAACTGGACGGCATCAAACTGGAGCCGCTTAAGCCGGAAGAAATCACTGCAAAAGCAATGAATAATACCTCAGTAGTAGCCGAAGAAACTCTCTCTATGTTTTGCGCTGTGCTCGGCACGGTAGCTGGCAACCTGGCGTTAACTATAGGCGCTCGTGGCGGCGTATTTGTCGGGGGAGGTATTGTGCCGAAACTGGGAGAGTACTTCTCGCAATCCATGTTTCGTCAGCGCTTCGATCAGCATGGCCGATTCACTGGTTACCTGCAAGATATACCGACTTACCTGATTGATTCCAAATACCCTGCGCTGCAGGGCGCTGCAGTCGCGTTGGGACAGAATTACCAAAACCTCGGCATCACCAGTGCAGAGGATTGACAGAAAGTACAAATGGGAGTCGTTAGCACTGCCCTAACCAGCTAATCAGCCTTGATATCAAACACCAATACGCCGCCTATACCGCCTTCTGCACAGGCTACAATTTCACCCCCAACATGTTGGTGCTGCTCGTCTATGAGATAGGCATCACGGGCTGATTCGTTTTCGAAATCGATTATAAAACCGCCGTTGTAGCCCTTATCCATTCCTGCTTCGGGGGTGATATTGGCTCCAGCAACAAAGCCCTGCCATCCACAAAGGTGGTGCTGCAAATCATGAACTGCCCGGTATATCGACTGACGTTGTCTCTCAGATGTGCTCGCAGTAAATTTAATGAATACACAGTGTTTTATCATTTTAGTGATCCATAATCATATCAATCATTGACTGTGTTCCACGACTGAACTCCAGTGGGCATGGGTAATCGACCTGATTTCTAATACTAAGGTTAAAATTCTCAACCTGACTAACGTATTGATTTTCTCCAGGGAAATTTCGCACGATGACTTCATGTCGCGATTTATGCAGTGCAACGTATGCTTCGCCAAAATCACCTGGATTAAATGGTGCCGAAAGACGGATCATGCCCTGTTCACCGTGGAAATTTACTTCCTGCCTGCGTGACACTCGCATACTATTAGTTGCCGATAATCGAAACGTTGGAAATTCGAATATTACCTGAGCATGAACATCGACCTGATTTTCGCGGTTGATATCAGCATAAAGTATAGAGCACGGTTCTTCACCGCTAACATAGCGAGTACAACCATAGTTATAGACGCCAACATCACGAATACCTCCGCCACCGGTTTCGGCACGATTGCG
>JAAEOZ010000610.1 GCA_024222685.1 Gammaproteobacteria bacterium
CGTTTCAGGCGTGATCGTGACGCTGCGCATGTTGATGGTTTATTGCACGAAGGGCCGCAGAAGCGCCGCCACCTGCGCGAACACCATGGCTTTATTCTGGGCATTCCAATGGTTGAATTTGATGAGCAAACTTCGCCGCTGGTGGTCTGGGAAGGCTCGCAGCAACTCATCAGATCGATGTTGATAGAACGCTTCAAAGGCCTGAGCTCAGACAAATGGGGTGATGAAGACATTACCGAAGCCTATCATGCCGCCCGCCAGCAAATTTTCAAACAATGCCAGAGGCGAAAAATCGTTGCCAGGCCTGGCGAAAGCTATCTGCTGCATCGGATGTCCTTGCATGGCATATCGCCCTGGCTAGAAGGCGCGACGGCTGGCGAAGACGGCCGTATGATTTGCTATTTCAGGCCTGATATCGGGGGGACGGAGGCCTGGTTGAATAGCCCTTAGAGCATGAAATATACCTGAAAGGCTGCTTAGGCTCTGCGAGGCGACCTTTGCCAGTTACTGTTAATCCTTATAGACTGTTCAGTAGGGGAAGAAAGTTTATATTATGAATACGATATTACGGTTTTTAGCAGCAGCAATGGTTTCGGGGTTGATGACTTCGGCCCAGGCGTTAGTAATTGAATCTATTGCACTTGAAGATATATATTTTGAATTTCTCCCGGACGAAATCCTGCAAAACGGGGGTACTACAGTTACAGTAAGATCTGTAACTGATATAGACGGGGTAACCAATCCCAGTCCTACTTTTACAGCCTCTGAAGATGAAACAGATGAGGAATTAAGGACCCGGGAAAGATCAACAATTGCCCGGGCAAGTTACAGGGTTCTCATAAATGATATTGAAGCGGGTGATAGTCCTGTATATACATTAGACCGTGGAACAGGGGCAGTTAGCTTTGGTGATGGTTTGAAAGGAGCGCGTCTTCCATCAGGTGATACTGGTGTAGCATCTTATGACTATGGAGGTGGTGCCGAAGGCAACATTCTCCAATCATTCATTGTTGACCTAAATGATTTTTCTCCATTCTTAATCCCTGATATAAGTTTCCCAAAAGATGAGCAAGGTGATACTGATTACAGTTTTGTTATTTCCGGTATTCAATCATTAGATCTTGTGTTCTCGGATTACGGCATGCTTATCGCTAATGTTGAGTCAAATTCTATTCCAGAACCATCCATACTGCTTTTACTAATCGCAGGTCTTGCGGCTTTGGCAGGTATTGGGGGAGTAAAGAAGATTTAGATCCATTCCTGGAAAAAAAATCAAAAATAAATGGGTTTCTTTGAAAGAGTTATCGCTGGTAGTTAGGATTATCATTTCTAATTCTTGAATGACCACTCCCAGATGCAGGTTAATTTAATTTATATTGTACCCCCCAATTCATTTACGAGAAAATTATTACGGCTTCAGGTCCCAGAACCCACACCAACAACCAGTTCATCACTGATCCACTGCTTCAAAAATCCTGCCGCCGTAATTGCGACCTGATCTTCGGAAACCCATTCGCATAGTCCTTCGCAGAGTGCCGCAAAGTTTGCTCCCCGACATGCCATCTCGATGGCCCAGGCTTCGTGAACATCGAGTGAGCGCCAGTTTGGATTGCGATTTTTTCGCCACAGTAACCAGCGTAAAGGAATTTCATCTCGATGAGCTTCGGGTGGTGTTTCATCGTTATCAATTGCAACGGAATAGGGGCAGACATTCCAGTACAGGTCGAGCCATTTCATCGCAGGTTTAAATTGAATCGTCAACGTCGCCCAGGTTTCCGCAGGTACCAGGGCCATGTCTTCCAGCCCGAATAATTCTGATCCATTGTCAGCATCGAAAATCAGACCCTGGGTCCATTCGAAATGCGCAAGTTCAGCGAGAAACTCATGATCGTAATAGTCAAAGTGTTGTTCGAGATACTGTGGTAAGTGCTGTCCGAACCAGCGCACAGACGGTTGTGTCGACGGGAATCTGGCAAGGTAGTCGAGCGCCATATTCTCAAACGCTTCGCGCCCCAGATGTTTTTCGATGGCAGAATAATCAAGCGCAAGTATATCGATTAAACGGATACGATAGGCGTTGTAATAGGCACCGAGCCGATGTTCCGCGAGAGCATCGGGCGTGCTGACGATGTCCTTTTCGATATCGTCATTTCCGCTCGTCAGGTAATCCTGAAAGCGAAGCTGGAGTTCACGAAGGCGTTTCATTGGTAGTAGAAGGGCGTGGCGATACGCCGGGCCTGTTCGAGTTCATTTAATAGAACCGCTAGCTGCGGAATATTTGCGTCGCGTTCGATCATGGTTGAAACTGCTCCAAGATGCCTGGCAGTCTCTTCATAAAGCGCCCAGACTGGGTCAATAATGTCTGCGTCGTGCGTGTCGATGATTAAATTACCTTTGTTTGAATGTCCTGCCAGATGATGTTGCCAGACGCGATGGGCGGGTATGCCTTCCAGGTATTCGATCGGGTCAAAATGGTGGTTAAAGCTGCTGACATAGATATTATTGACATCGAGAAGTAGGTGGCAATCGGCTTTTTCAGTGACGGCACTGAGAAATTCCCACTCGGTCATAACGTCATCGCTATAAGTGATATAGCTCGAAAGGTTCTCCACCAGCATCTGCCGACCCATGAAGTCCTGAACTTCAGAAATTCTATCGGCCAGGTGGACCACCGCTTCTTCGGTGTAAGGTAAAGGCAATAAATCGTGCATGTTCTTTTGATCAACGCCCGTCCAGCATATGTGGTCGGAAAACCACTTGGGTTCTACCCGTTCAATAAGATTTTTAAGTTTTTTCAGGTAGTCGTAATTTAGCGGGTCGGTACTGCCGAGAGACATGGAAACGCCATGCATGACCATTGGATAGTGTTCTCGAATGGCATCGAGGTAGTACAAAGGTTTGCCGCCGTCAACCATGTAGTTTTCACTGATGATTTCAAGCCAGTCGATTTGTGACGGTTTCTGTTCAAGTATGTCCTGGTAGTGTTCAGCACGGAGGCCGATGCCGAAGCCGAGAAAGGGTTTGTCGCTGTGATTATGCATAGTTTATTCTAAGGCCTGGGTGAATTGCAGGCAAAAAAATGCACCGAACCAGATCGGTGCATTTTGAATTGAGATGTTACTTGTTCAGGCTTCGAATTTGCCGCCGGCACCTTCACATTCGGATTGAGTGCGTTTAACCCAACCCTGACCCGCACAGGAGTTTTGACCCGCACAACTCGAAGTTGCTGTTGCACAGGCACTGGTGCCTTTGCAGGAATTAACATTGAAGCATTTACCGGATTTTTCACCTGCAATTGCGCCACTCATTGGTGCGGTTGCGAATATTGCCGCTGCTGCTGCTGCTAAAGCGACCCCAGATACTTTTTTTGCTGTCTTCATGAATTCTTTCCTCAGGAAATTGACGTTTATTTAAGCAATCGATTATGGATTACCTGTGCTTAGAGGTTAGTGTAAATCATAAGTTCCGGGCAGTTCGGCAAATTTTTATAACAATTTTATAAACTATCGTTCACTGAAATAAATCTATAGACCTTAGAAGTACCGGCGGATTATCAGCATATTCGAGCGTTGGATCAACTCCATATGTTTTAATACATTCATACCGAGCAGGATTTCATTGCCTGTCATTCCGGGATTCAGGCTGGCCGCTACATTCTTGAGGGTTATGTCACCCAGCTTTAACTGCTGTAAACGCGTGGAATAGGCCCTGGCAATACCATTAGCTGTAGTGACGTTAAATGAAGCTCCTCTTTCAAGCTTAAGATATTCGCCAATTTGTGCCGGAATCGCCGTTGTAGTTGCACCGGTGTCCACCAGAAACGTAACCGGCAGGTGATTGATTTCACCGTCGAACACATAGTGACCGTATGGATTACGTTTCAGAACTACTTCCTGAAAGTTCTCTGCGGTTGAGGTTGCTACCGACCGGTTAGGGTTGTTTCGATCGTCGAGAACCTTGGTAAAAAAAATACCCAGCACTAAAAATCCCAGAATCCAGCCACCGAGTGCGAACATCAG
>JAAEOZ010000611.1 GCA_024222685.1 Gammaproteobacteria bacterium
AAAAACAGCCGGTGGCCTCCTGATTATTGATGAAGTGCAATCCGGGGTCGCTCGTACAGGTGACAATTTCTGGTCATTTGAAGAGCACGATGTAATACCTGACATTGTCGTAGCTGCCAAAGGCATTGGTAATGGTTATCCCCTCGGTGCAGTCATTGCCCGACGCGAAGTCGCCGAAGCGATGGCGAATAAATTTTACTTTAATACTTATGGAGCCAACCCGGTTTGCTGCTCTGCCGGGCGCGCAGTGTTACACGTTATCAAGGCACACAAACTACAGGAAAATGCCAGGCTAGTAGGCACAAAATTACTCGCCGTGTTGAAAGACCTGCAATCTCGACATGAGATAATCGGCAACGTACGTGGACAGGGGTTAATGATGGCGATAGAACTGGTTAAGAATCGTGATAGCAAGGAACCGGCTCCCGAGGAAATGATGCGCTTATTTGAATCGACACGTGAGTTCGGCCTGGTAGCCAGTAAATCAGGCGCCTATCGAAACGTTCTTCGAATTTGTCCGCCGCTTTGCTTTCAAATGGACGATGTATCATTTTTCGAAGAAGCGATTAACAAAAGCTTTGATAGTCTTTAAAATCTCCATCACCCACAGGTGATTGAAGACTGGTGCAGAACTCCTGCATAGCGATATAATTCTGAACACTGTATTCAACCAGGAAATAAATGATGTCTAGAACGCCTTCCACAATGCTTGAAATAGGTACACAGGCACCAAACTTTGAATTACCTGAAGCTGTTTCTGGTCACTCTGTCAGTCTGGCGGATTTCACAGGCAAGCCGCTGCTCGTAGTGTTTTCCTGCAATCATTGCCCTTACGTCATACATATTCTCAAATCTTTCACCGAATACGCTAATGCCGCACAGCGACAGGGTATATCTGTAGTAATGATCAATGCCAATGATGTAGATAATTACCCAGCCGACAGTCCTGAAAAAATGCTCGAATTATCAGGAACATATGGATTTGAATTCCCTTATCTATACGATCAGTCCCAGTCGACTGCAATCGCATATGAGGCTGCCTGTACCCCCGATTTCTTTTTATTCAACCACCACCATGAACTGGTATATCGCGGCCAGTACGATACATCGCGACCGGGTAACCATGAACTGGTTAGCGGAGCTGACTTAAAAGCTGCCACCCAGGCTTTGTTATCAGGTGATGCGCTGCCAGTTAACCAGCTACCGAGTATGGGCTGTAACATTAAATGGCGGGAAGGTAACGAGCCAACTTATTTTTAGGCTTCTTCAATTACTTCTTCTACTTCGTCGGAAGTAGCGCCGACTTTTTCGACTACTTCGAAGTTGGCAAGTTCGTGGTCGGAGCCTCCTCCAAACATATTGCCAAACTCAGCAATCATATTGCCCATTGTAGTCTTTGTGATATTGAGCTCTTCATCGAGTTTTTTATTAGTATTCTGCAGCTCCTCAATTTGCTTTCGTAGCGTTTCCAGTTCGGCCTCATCATTCACCTGAACTTCTTCTACCTTAGGTTTCAGATCTTTGTAAATATCTATGAGCTCAGCTACCGAAGCATCGATCGAAGTAATAATTTTGGGATCTTCGGTTAGAAATCCGTTGATGAGTATCTGATAGAGATGTTTTTCACCTTTATCTATCATTTCAACTGCTTTTTTTAAATCATCGCCTTCGAGCTGATATATGTCCTGTAGAAAAGATCCCGTTTCGCTGATTCGCACTTCACTTTGTTTTTTAATTTGAGCGACTAGCTGAGCAATGGCTTTTAGACGCCGTCTCTTTTTTCGTGATGCCATAAATAGCACCAGTATCAGCGTTACCAACAGGCCGATCAGTCCTTCAATAAGCAAAATAAACAAGGCCGCGCTGACTTCCATCATGACCGTATCACTCCAGCATTAACTCGGGAGAGACGGATTTACGGCGTAGCATCAGAAATACACCTCCAACAACCAGTACTATGACAAGATTGGATATACCAATTATGATAGTAGTCATTATCCAGTCAGCGCTGTCATCGGCTTCTATACCTAATTCAGATTCATCTGGTTCAGCACTGTCGGTTTCTTGAATGTCCCCATCGACTATGTCTTCCCGCCCAGTGGTAGTTTCATCAACGGAACCCGACTCGGTAGCTGGCGCTTTATAAACGCCAATCATAGAAAATTTACCGAGATCAAACTTGACAGGCACTCCCGCCTGGTCTATCGCTTCAATAGTTACATGAGCCTGATAAATGCCATCCTGAACCGTTTCCACTGAAGCAATCCAGCTGTTTTCCTTGAAGCTGAGATTGAGTGGATAATTTTTACCGTCGGGGGATTCAATATTTACTGTAGCGTTCAAACTCTCAGGAACAATATACTCCTCTCGAGCTCGAAGCGAAAATTGATAGTTACCGGCTTCCTTTGCTGGTTTTATTAACACTTCAACCGGCCACTGCACGTTGAGATCGACTCGTTTACTACGACTAAAAGTTCTACTATCAGCAGTCACCACTATACTGTGTATACCTTCCTCGAAACCTCCATCAAAATCATATAGATACTGACCCTTCCTACTTCGATCCCTGCTATGTTTGAGCTTATTTCCAGTTTCTACGCCGTTGGCATCCGAATGTTTAATACTAAATTCAACAAATCGCAGAAAGCTATTCTTACTGATTTGTTTGTCCTTGTTATACAAAGCGGCAACTATATTAAGCTCCTGTCCCGGCAATACATTAACAGGCAGATCTGCCAGATTAAGACCAAGATCAGTTACAACCATCAAGCGGCTATCAGGATCAATATCAGCATCGATACTCCACAGACCCTTGGCTGGTTTTTTGATAGTAATTAAATCGTAGCCTTCATCGCTACGCCATATTGACTTACCTCTTTTGCGAGCACTGTAGCGATGACCATCCGGAGAAAAAATCTTGGTCGATTTACTGCCCGGCTTACGAAAAACAAGTAAAGTCATTTCCTTTATGCTTGAGTCGACCTTAAACTGATTATCGTTAATTCTGACAGTGTCCGGCGCGGTTGCCCTTTCAAACATTTTGAAAAATATTTTCTGCAAATCGCTGGCAGTACTTGCTATTTCAAATGAACCCCCGGTTTCCAGTGCGATGCGCCTCAACAGCACTTCATCTGCATCGTCTGATAATGCAATTGCCTGTACACGCGCACCCGCTTTTTTCAGATGTTTGATACTCTTATTGAGAATCGCCTCTCTCGATTTAGCGTTTTTATCGACGCTTTTGGAAATATCGACGCGGCCATCGGTAAGCAATATAAGGTTACGACGCGTAGATGGGTCGGACTTATCCCATCCCCTCGCAGCCCTGTCTAAAGCACTTTCAATGTTTGTAAACAGGGCATTAGAATGTATCTCTTCAGCACCGAGATCGGCCAGTTTTCTCCATTTGGCATCGACCTTTCCCCATTTGACCGTCATATCGACGTAGCGACCAAATGTCCAGACTCCTGCTTTACTGCCTTGCGGAATTAAACCGTTAAGCAGTTTCATCGCAGAGACCCGTAAGTTGGCCGGGTCAGTTTTTTTCATGCTTCCGGATACGTCAATAACAATACGTATATCGTTATTTTTGGCGGCAGCGATTCCGCTTGAACTCATAACAAGCGTACAGAGAATAAAAAATATGCGAGCAAAATCCAGCATAGTTAGCCGACTGTTCCAGATGTACTCTAAATATATCGGCAGATCGCAGAAATTCTTAACGATATAAACAACTTAGCGGCCTGTGTTTTTGAACCCGTAATCGATATACTATTATCTAGTTCGAAACATGGAAACTTAGTTCAATTATGCGTGAAGATGCTGAAGCTGGAATAAGCAGTCCGCAAATTAATACGTCAACATATGACCTTTGTATAAAGGCATTCAGAACGACAAAAAAATTACTAAAGCTCAATATAAAACTACACCAGCAAGTAAACGGATCCATCGATGCTGCTCAGGTCGGTGATATATTTTTATTCAACCATTTCGCTCGTTTCGAGACATTTATTCCCCAGTATTTATTGCATGAATCAACCGGGGCTTATTGCCGATCGGTGGCTTCCAGCGAATTTTTCAAAGGTGACGAACGATTTTCCCAATTTCTTCAAGCGGTAGGTGTTGTTCCTAACGATTTACCAAATCTGTTTCCATTTCTTGTACGTGAAATATTGCATGGCAGAAAACTGGTAATATTTCCAGAAGGCGGCATGGTTAAGGATAAACGTGTTGTCGATATTAAAGGTAAGTATGGTGTTTTTTCGAGAACAGCCAACGAACGTCGTAAACATCACCGGGGTGCCGCTGTTATTGCATTGGCACTTGATGCTTTTAAGACCGCACTATTACGCGACTACTCCGCAGGACACTATAACCGGGTCGATCGCTGGGCTAAGCAGTTAGGTTTCGAATCGACCGAAGAATTGATGGTTAAAGCCGTTAAACCTACAGTTATTGTACCCAGTCATATTACCTTTTACCCAATTCGAGTTAACGACAATATTTTGCATCAGGCAGCCCATCTTTTTAACAGAGGTATAAACAAACGTTTTGCCGAAGAATTATTAATTGAAGGTAATCTGCTATTGAAAGATACCGATATGGATATACGCTTTTCCAGACCGCTTGTAGTTGGTGAGTACTGGCGATGGTGGGAGAAGAAGCTACTACCAAATGTGGTACATCAGTTTGAATCGCTTGACGAACTATTCGAACTGACGCCCAGCGCAGGGCATTGGGGTGGACGTATTCATGCGATAGGCATGAAAGCTAAAAGTTATCATGTCCGCGACGATTACATGGAATCCATGTACCGCGCAGTCACCATTAATTTAAGCCACATATCTTCCTATTTAATTCTTTGCTTATTCCGTAAAGGACTTCGAAGACTCCGATGTACACAGTTCCATAAGATACTCTATGTTGCGATAAAGCAATTGCAAAAGTCAGATTTCCACCTACATCGCAGTTTACTCAATCCGGAGGAGTATGGCGCTATTGCCAATCAGGGTAGCACCAGACTACAGCAGTTTTTGAACACTAGCAGATCCATGGGGCTGGTGCACATCGATGATTCTGACTACGTTCTCGACGACAAGTTAATTCAGGATTTCGAGATTGATGAAATACGCACAGAGAATCTAATCAGTGTCTATGCCAACGAGATTTCACCTCTAGCGGCTACTGACCTGATTGAAGAATCTATTTATCAAAGTAAACATATCAACCCACAGAAAGTTGCAGACTATCGATTCGACGACCAGCAACGCGCCTTCCATTGGGATACAAAACGGTTTAGTAAACCAAAACACCTCGAAATTAATCAACAGCAAACGGCAACAGCCGATCCTAACTGGTTTTTTCTCAAGTCGAAAAGTAAATCTGCAGGCGCTGTTTTACTTATACATGGATTTCTGGCCAGCCCGGCTGAAATGCGTAGTCTGGGTGAACGTCTTCATAGTCAGGGTTTTCATGTCTTAGGTGTCCGCTTGAAAGGCCACGGCACATCCCCCTGGGATTTAAGAAGTCGAGACTGGAAGGACTGGTTTTCTTCGGTATTACGCGGATTTGAGATTATCAAGGCATTTAGTCAAAACATACACATTGTTGGCTTCTCTACAGGTGGACTACTGGCGTTATTGTTAGCAGCAGATCACCCTCATCGCAAAATTGCCAGTGTCACCAGTATTTCAGCACCTGTCATATTCATCAATAAGAACCTGAAGTTTGTACCCCTACTCCATCACGCCAATAAAATCGTGAGGTGGGTTTCATCTGAAGGACTGGTGCCATTTCGACCCAATCAGCCAGAGCACCCAGAAGTTAACTATCAACATGTTCCGATCCGCGCCCTGTATCAGTTACAGTTGTTAATTGAACATGTTATGGAGAAACCAATGGATATCCACAGCAGGGTGATTTTGTATCAGTCCGATCGAGACCCGGTTGTCGACCCGTGCAGTGTTGATAAATTGTTCGAGAAGATAAATTCATCTAATTTATTGAAACATATGCTGTCTTCATCCCGTCACGGCGTTGTTTTTGAAAATCTGGACAATATTCATGAAAAAATTTGCGCTGACTTGGTCGAGTAGTATAAATTGCGACCTTCTGTCCTGCTTATCGAGGATCGATAGCAGCAGTACAACTACATTGAAGAAATTTGATTAGGATATAAAATATAGGCTAGCCAGGCTTATCAAATAGTATGCATCAACAGATTCGATTTTTTGTGAATGGATTTGTCATTATTCTTATCATAATGATTGCCCTGGCGTTAATCGCTTTCCAGATCAACAATAACGCCGACTCATCGGTAAACAAGGCAGTTACCAACCAGCTCGAAAAAATCAATCTTAGTCAGGAATTATCTGCGACTAGCTCAAAGCGTACACAACTCATTCAGTCTTTTCTCCTGAAAAAAGAAAACGCTCTGAATGACAGTGATAATCAGGAATTAAAAAAGCTAGATCATGATTTTAAACAGGCCAGTGAAAAACTACTACCTTTATTAAATGCGCATGAGGGTGAGATTCTGCTTAATGTTAATCGATTAAATAAGCAAATTTCTGACTTAAATAGCCAGGTTTTGATGCTAATAGAAAATGGAAGCCACAATGATGCCTCGCAGGTCCTGCTGCTTGAAGCATTACCTGAAACAGACCTTCTTCTGCTAATGATCTCCAATTTAATAGACCTCCAGCGTAGTAATTCCAAAGATGTGTTGTCTTTAGCTTATCAGACATCAGATGATAATCGATTACGTTTTGTGCTTTACGCCGTTTTTTCGATATTGGGTTGCTTGTTAATGGCAACACTAGCGGTATATTTTGGGAATAAAATGTCAGGACAGCTTGAAGAGATGAACGACTATCTCGAGGAAAAGGTTTCAGAGCGTACCGAATCTTTGCTGGATACACAAAAAGAACTACTAGAGGATAACAACGAGCTGACGCGACTTGCTTCGACTGACCCATTAACCGGTTTATTCAATCGCACCTATATGAACGATGTCCTGAAAAGAGAGTATTCCCGATACCAGCGATATCGTCAGATTTTTGGCATAATTATCATTGATGTAGATCATTTTAAACAGGTAAACGACTCGCATGGTCACGATGTTGGTGACCTGATACTGACTCAAATAGCCCACCAGTTAAAAACTGCTGTACGAAATTCAGACTTCGTTGGTCGCTGGGGTGGTGAAGAGTTTTTAATTTGCTGTACAACGATCGAAACCGGGGATATCGAAGCTATTGCTGAAAACATCCGAATTGCCATCGCTGAAACAGAATTCGGTATTATCAAAAAACTGACAATAAGCCTGGGGTGTGCCATTATCCAGCCGCAGGAAGAGATAGGGAGTCTGATTAAACGTTCTGATATAGCTTTGTATCAGGCCAAAAACGATGGCCGAAACCAGACCATGGTTTCGGCCGTCAATAACTAACCACAGCTTGCTATGGTTTGCCGTGACTTAAAATACCTAGTTTCGGATACCTTCCACGATGAGCTCGATTTCAACATCGCCTACCCAGTCGGGCATACCATAATCTGAGGCTTTAACCGTCAATTCACCAACAAATCCGCTACGGTAACCACCCCATGGATCTTTACCCTCACCAACATGCTTAACCGCAATGTCTACACTTTTAGTCACACCATGAATAGTCAGATTTCCTTTAAGGCTATCATTGCCAGAGCCGGTCGAATAAGAAGTACTCTCAAAGGTAATGGTAGGATACTTCTCAACATCGAAAAAATCATCGCTTCTTAAATGCTTGTCACGTTCAGCATGGTTGGTATCAATACTTTTAGCTTCAATGACGACGCTGACCTTATTGACTGAAGGATTATCTTTATCATATGTAAAACTGCCTTCGATATCCTTAAAACGCCCGGCATTATATGAAATACCAAGATGGCTAGCTTTAAACAATACGGCAACATGCTGGCCTTCTTTATCGATTGTATAATTCGCTGCAAGTACCTGTGTGGATACTGCCATTGTGAATGAAATTAATAGTGCTGATATATTTTTCACATTCATTATTGTCTCCTATTTGTATGGTTACGATAACTTAAGACCCAACATTCTTCGAAGAGTTTGATCGCGATTTATGAAATGATGTTTTAGCGCAGCAGCTGTGTGTAAAATTACCATTGCGATTAATGTATAAGTCAAAAATTTATGCACAATTCCAGCATTGTCTTCCTGCTCCGGAATACTGGTTATGGTTGCTGGAACCTTGAAAACATTAAACACGTTAATACTGGAATTATCCGCCGTTGAGATCAAATATCCGCTTATTGGGATTAACGTAATCAGAAAATAAAACGCCCAGTGCACTACTTTTGCAGCGACCTGCTCAAATTGCGACTGGCCGGGTACGGGTCCTGGTGAGGGATTAACTAACTTCCAGATAAACCTGAACAGGAACAGGCAGGCGAGTAAAATACCGATACTTTTGTGAATAAAAGGCAGGGTTTTATACAGGGAATCATAATAGCTTAAGTCAACCATGTACCATCCCAGGCCAAACATTCCCAATATAGTTATGGCCATAACCCAGTGGATAGCAATCGCTACCCATCCGTATTCTGTGACTGTATTTTTCAACATCAAGCTTTTAGAACCCTGTCAAAACGAGTAGAAAATACCGAATTTGCAGGAGGAACTTTACTCACATAGAAGTCGAATATACCTTACTTTATAACGATTCGAAAGCCTTGTGTAGAGGTTGCATCTTAACGGCTGTGATGTTAAATAATACTGGTGAATAAAAACTAACCTACTTTCCGGAACTAAAAAAACCAAGCGATTCGCCCATTTTCTGAGTACGTGCCAATGAAGCTTCGCTAGCAGCGGATGTCTGTTCAGCGAGTGCTGCATTTTGCTGGGTTATCGTATCCATTTGCACGACAGCTTTGTTGATTTCATCAATTCCGTTAGCCTGTTCTTTTGAGGAAGCAGCAATATCAGAAATAATAGCGCCCACTTTCTGTACACCAATTACTATCTCACTAAGCGTTTTACCTGATTCGTTGACCAGATTACCGCCGACTTCAACCTTTGCACCGCTATCAAGAATCAGAGATCTGATTTCTTTCGAAGACGATGCAGATCGTTGCGCGAGATTTCGAACTTCGTTAGCAACTACTGCAAACCCTCTTCCCTGCTCACCAGCACGGGCCGCTTCAACCGATGCATTCAGCGCCAATAGATTTGTCTGAAATGCTATTTCGTCTATGACTCCGATTATATCTGAAATCTGGTTACTGGCAGTTGTTATATCGCGCATCGCTTCTACCGCCTGTTCAACTACGGCGCCACCTTCCTCAGCTAACCCTATGGTAGTAACCGCAAGTTCGCTGGCTTCCTGCGCATTTTCGGCATTCTTACTGACTGTGCTGGTTAATTCTTCCATACTTGAGGCGGTTTCTTCCAGTGATGCTGCCTGCTCCTCCGCACGTTCAGAAAGACTGTTATTACCCACGGAAATCTCCTTACTCGCATCCCGAATAAAATCGCCCGAATCACGAATTTCGCTAACGACGTTATCGAGCTTTTCAATAGTAAAATTGATATTCTGTTTTACAGCATCGTAGATACCCGAGTAATCACCAGCAACTTTTGAAGTTAGCTTGCCGTTGGAAACGGCTTCCATCACTTCATTTATTTCCTCGAAAGTTTCTGAAACAACCCCGAGTAGCTGATTGATACCTTCGCTGAGTTGACGGAAAAATCCCTGCTTACCATCGAGTTCCAGTCGTTTGTTCAAATCACCGAGCTGCGCTGCCGCTACAATATCGGCAACATCTTCTTCAACAGAAACTTCACTGGTTCTGTCTAGCCATTCAACAACCGTTCCGCGTCGAGCACCTGATTCATTGATTACTGGACTGACAGACAATGCCAGCGTACGTCCACCAACCTTTATGGTGCTTCGATATACCTGTGTGAGATTGTCTAGCAGGTCCTTTTGGTGTGATGGATTTTTGTGAAATACATCCATGTTAGTGCCCATTAGTTTTGCTGCATTAAAATCGGGTAAGTCCTGCACCAGATCAGATTCGATATCGGCGAACATATCATTAAGCGACTTATTCATATAGATTATGTTGTAGTCTGTATCTGCCACCATGACATTGCTGCTCGCAGTATCAAGCGCCTGCTGGATTCGCATCGCCCTTTCAGCTTCCTCGCGTGCTTCCATGATGTCATACCCCAGCTTTATCTGGATAGATTTACAGCCCCGTTGAATATCGCCTATCTCATCACCGCGTGAGAAATCTATATCAGTATTAACCGGATCTTCCTGTAGGTTCGCAAACAAACCTGCCAGTCGTTTCATAGGTCGGATTATTGATACGACACTGGAGAATCCAAATACAACTGCCAATATAACGCCCATAAAAGCACTAACTAAAAATATACTCGAAGCCGAATTGCCAGCTTGACTAAACCCGAACCAGCCCTGAAAAATAATGATTGTGGCTAAAATAGAAAAAGCTGCAATCAATCTGTTCTGAATATTGAAGAATCGACTAATGATCTGGATATATTTCTTCAAGCCTTTTACTTCCAGGCTCACCTCGCCAGCATTGATCTGCTTATAAAGCGCCCCAGCACCTTCTACCTGATCGCGGCTAGGTGTTTTACGCACCGACATGTATTCGATAATCTTGCCATCTTTAAATACCGGTGTTGCATTGGCTTCAACCCAGTAATGGTCACCGTTTTTACATCGATTCTTCACAATCCCATTCCATGGCTCGCCGCGTTTCATAGTATCCCAGAGATCCTGGAAGGCAGCTGGCGGCATATCCGGGTGACGTACAATATTGTGATTTTTCCCAATTAGTTCAGATTCTGAGTATCCACTAATATCAAGAAAATCCTGATTAACGTATGTTATCGCACCCTTTAAATTGGTTTTAGAAACTATTACCCCACCTTCGCGCATATGCACTTCATGGTCAGTTACCGGATGATTAATTTTCATTGACTAGGCCTCATCACAAAAAAAATACAATACAGGTAATCACTAATATTTTAGTAATTAATTCTGAGTGTAGTAAAGAATCGGCTATTATCCCTAAAAATTAAGGGCTATTTTACTGACATTAGATTTATCTAAAGGGCAGACATTTTTCTGTACCAACAAATTCAAATTTCTGTATATATTTCAACCTCGCGATTAGCAAGACGGTTAAATCGAGCCTGGTGTACTCTTTCGGAATGCGCACCCTTTTCAAAGAATAGCTCTAGACAGTGGCTGACAACAGGGAAGGCAATTTGATCCCAGGGAATTTCATTTCTGGCAAATAATCCCACCTCCAGACTTTCAATTCCCGGAGAAACCTGTTCAGACAGCAACTTTCCATAAAACATCAGATATACCTGTGAAATGTAAGGCATACTAAAAACCCCGAAAAGACTTAAGTGACCAGGCTGTGCCCTTGCCTCTTCTATGCTTTCACGCGCGGCGGCCTGGTGTACTGATTCATTATTTTCCATAAACCCTGCCGGTAGTGTCCACAATCCATACTGAGGTTCTATGGCACGCTTACACATGAGTACCCGGTCTTTCCAGGTAAGGATTGCGCCAGCCACATTATTCGGATTCTGATAGTGCACCAGGCCACATTCATCACAGACAAAGCGTTCGCGATTATCTCCGGGTGGTATCAGCCTACTCACCGCAGCGCCGCAATGGCTGCAGAAATTCATTATTCCGCCTCGTCGACAATTGCCGAAATTAGCTGCCTGACCCGGCTAACTTCCTGCTCGAGAATACACCTGATTTCATCCATACTTACTTCAACCTCACTCAGACCGGCACACCAGTTCACCACTAAGGCTATGGCAGCATATTCCAATCCTAGCTCTCGCGCCAAAGCAGCTTCAGGCATACCAGTCATACCAATCATATTACAACCATCAGCGGCTATTTTTCTGACTTCTGCAGCAGTCTCAAGTCTCGGACCATTGGTACAACCATAAGTCCCGCTTTTTACCAGATCAATATTCTGTCGAGATGCAGCATCAATAATATGTTGGCGTAGCTGGTTACTGTAGGGCCAGGTGAAATCAATATGCTTCAGCTGCAGATTTTCTCCATCAAAAAAGCTATGTTCGCGATTACAGGTATAGTCAATCAACTGATCAGGAAGCGCCAGACTTTTTGGTGGATACTCAGGGCCAATACCTCCAACTGCGTTCACCGCAATAATTTGGGTAACGCCGATACGGTGGAGAGCCCAGATATTTGCCCGATAGTTTATTTTATGCGGAGGAATTGCGTGCTGACGTCCATGTCTAGGGAGAAATACTATGCGCTGGTTACGCCATTCGCCAACTTCCATTTCTGCTGCAACAATGCCATAGGGTGTTTCCGGTCTTAGCCTGCTATCCACCTGAAAATCATCCGCAAGATTGTAGAGCCCACTCCCGCCAACAATGGCGCGCAAACCTCCCACTAAACTACCTTTTCAGCAATAGCGTATATGCTGGATAAATTGCGAAAATGGCTGTTTAAGTCCATCCCGGCCCCATACACATATACATCTCCACATTCCAGTCCAACATAATCCGGCTGGATCTCGGCCTTTTTGCGTTGATGAGTTTTTCGAATTAGAAATATGCTCCTGCAGGACGAAGCCCCGTGTTTCAGACAATAGGATCGAACCTCTTCGAGAGTGTAACCCTGATCGAATATGTCATCAATAATCAGTACATGCCGATCCTGAATTTCGTTTTGCGGGTAAGCTTTCCAGAGAACGTCCTTGCCCAGCGTAGTGAGTCGGTATCGCGTCGCGTGTACATAATCGACCGTGAGTGGAAAATGCCAGTAGCGTAACAGTTGCCCAGTCAAATAGAGACCACCATTCATTACACATAACACCAGCGGAAAGTTATCGCTGTTATCTTGCGCGACTTCTTCGGCAAGAGTAGCAATTCCAGATTCGACTGATTTATCGTCGAAAAGACAATCGGCAGAGCCATGAACCTGTAGCGCCCTTATTAATTGCATGATGGTCTAGGTACTCTCCAGTTTTATCGGATCAGCGATATGCAGCGTTGAGGTCGGAAATGCAATCTCGGCCTGATGAGATTCGACGATTTCGGCGATCTTCAGCATTATCTCCTGCTTAATAGAGTGAAATTCTACCCATTTGGTTGTCTTCGTAAAGGCATATACAAAGAAGTCTACCGAACTGTCGGAAAAGGTATTGAAATTTACGATCATGGTCTGTCCTGTTTCAATAGCTTCGTGAGCCTTTAGCATGCTAGTCACGTCGCTGACAATTTTATCCATGCTATCTATATCGTTATATCTCAGGCCAATAGTTTCGTAAATTCTGCGATTTGCCATACGTGAAGGATTTTCTACAACAATATTGGTAAACACCGAGTTTGGTACATACATAGGTTGCGATTGGAAATTTCGAATCACTGTCACACGCCAACCGATTTTTTCCACGGTACCTTCGATAGCACGATCGGGAGACCGAACCCAGTCACCAATCGAAAACGGCCGGTCAAGATAAATAATCAGTCCACCGAAAAAGTTGGCAAGTAAATCCTTAGCGGCAAAACCAACGGCTATGCCACCTACGCCACCCATCGCCAGCACACCTGAGATGCTGAAACCAAGGGTTTGCAGGATCACCAAAGCTGCGGTAACGATTACTGCAAGTCGTACCAGTTTGCTAATAGCCTCTGCTGTATGAAGATCAATTTCGTCAGAACTCTTTGTAATCTCCTGTTCAGCGCCACGAATAAAAGCGAGGATAAACCAGGTTATACAAAGCAGCACACCGATGTCGCGGATAGAATTACTCACGGCAAAAATCGGCGTACCGGTTTCTACATAAATAATATTGGCTGCGAAATCCAGACCCACTATCCAGACTATCCACCCCAGGGGTCGAGATATTGCCTTGACGACAATATCATCCCAGCCTGTTCTGGTACGCGTCAATTTGTGTAACATTCGCGCGAGAAAGCGCTTTATAAAAAAATTGGCAAACACCGTGATTAATACGACGACAAATACCTGTACAGACCATACCCACTCCCGGTCCAGAAAAGGTATCCATTTTTCCAGTTCCATCATTACTCGAAAAAATCTCCGCTGTCTGCTGGTATTGCCTGTTGATTGAATTCTTCCAGTAGCTCGACCGCCTGTCGCCAACTACGAGTATTTAATAAATCAGTTGCGTCTTTGGGTGGCCTGCCATGCATTCGTATCATGCGAATTTGCGTTGCCGGATTTTCATATCCGTGTAGTGCTTCGAGAACTTCGTCGGCACCTTTACGATTATTACAAACCAGCAATACATCGCAGCCGGCATTTAACGCCGCCTGAGCGCGGTCGGCATAACTGCCAACAGATTCTGCACCGCTCATACTCAGATCGTCACTAAAAATCACTCCTTCAAACCCTAGCTGGCCACGTAATATCTCTTCTATCCAACGCTGAGAATAACCTGCTGCGATTTCATCTATCTGATCATAAATGACATGGGCCATCATAATTCCACCCAGATGAGTCGCAATAACTCGTCTAAATGGAATAAGATCGAGCGCTTCGATATCCTCAAGGCTTCGGTTATCAAAAGGCATCACATGATGAGAATCACCAGCTACTGAACCATGACCGGGAAAGTGTTTTCCTACCGCCTCCATACCGGCTTTACGCATGCCTCGAACCCAGCCATTGGCAAGACGGGTAATCACTTCTGGATCTCGATGAAAGGCCCGATCACCGATAACCTGATTGACCGGAACACCGATATCAAGTACCGGGGAAAAACTTACATCTATGCCGTAGTACAACAATTCTGCAGCCATTACCCAGGCTATAGTCTCGGCCAGTTGAATAGCTCTACCCGGCTCCTGGCCATAAAGATTGCCAAGACTGGCCATTGCAGGAATATCCTGAAATCCCTGTCTAAACCGTTGTACACGACCGCCTTCCTGATCCACCGCTATGATCAATTCAGGTGTACGAATATTATGAATGTCTTCAGTTAATGCCCGTAGTTGTTCCGGAGACTCATAATTACGGCTGAATAGTATAACACCTCCAACCAGGGGATTAGTCAACCGCTCTCTATCGTCATGGCTTAGCGTGACACCTTCAATATCAAGCATTACCGGGCCTGGACTCACGATAATTTCTCCAGTAAAACACTGGCGCTGGCAGCAATACCTTCTGCTCTTCCACAGAATCCGAGTTTTTCCGTGGTCGTCGCCTTGATATTGACCTGGGACAATTCCACACTCAAATCGGTCGCAATATTGTCACGCATTGCGGCAATATGCGGCGTCATTTTCGGTGCCTGTGCAATAATTGTCATGTCCACATTGCCGAGTTGATAACCGTCTTGGTCCATCAGAGTTTTGATATCACGAAGAAATTCACGACTATCGCGATCTTTATGTATTGCGCTGGTGTCAGGAAATAGCTGACCGATATCTCCCCCTGCCATCGCCCCGAGTAAGGCATCGCAGAGTGCATGTATCAGGACATCACCATCGGAATGGGCGATGAAAGATGAGCGACAGTCAATAAATACTCCACCAATAATGAGGCCATCACCCGATGTTAATGCATGGACATCAAATCCCTCGCCAACTCTAATATGACTCATATCACTATTGTATTTTAATCTAACGACGACTCAAGGCATGTACATTCATTAACATAACAGTAAACAACAGCAATGCACCAGCCTGATGCGCTGCTCCCAGCCATACAGGCACCTGTAACAACAGTGTAGAAATACCGAGGGCTATCTGAATAATTACCATCATTCCAATCAGCTTAAAGCTTCGACTAATAACATTAGAATCAAATCGTGCTCGGCCAGTCAGATACCAGGCGATAAGTATGAGGCCTGTAAGCATCGCCAATACCCTATGATCAAACTGCACGGTGACACTGTTTTCAAATAGATTCTGATACCAGGGGCTTAATGCACCAATTCCAGGTGGGATCCATTGCTCACTCATGAGTGGAAAAGTATTAAAAATCATCCCAGCCTTTAAACCCGCAACAAAACCACCGGAGATTATAGTCAATAGTAGTAATCCACTAAGCATCAGCGTGCCGATACGCCAGTTTTTAGCTTTGGACGATGATAATGACAGATAGCTTTTTTGATCAACCAGGTCGAGCACTGTCCAGAGAATAAATCCATATATAGCAATGGCACTTATCAGATGTGCAGTCAACCGATACTGACTGACATGCGGATTACTAACCAGACCACTCTTAACCATATACCAGCCGAGTAAACCCTGTAATCCGCCAAGAATAAACATGATGATTAACCTGGGTGTTAACCCCGGTTTAATCTGCTTTCGGAACCAGAACACCAGAAAAGGCACCAGAAAAACCAGGCCGATGAGCCGGCCTAACAAACGATGTGAATACTCAAACCAGAAAATCGACTTAAACGCCTCCAGTTCCATATCTCGATTAATCTTTAAATATTCCGGGGATCTCTGGTAATGACTGAATTCCTCCTGCCATTGCTGTTGAGAAACAGGCGGGATGATTCCATGAACCGGATGCCAGTTAACCATCGATAAACCAGACCCGGTCAATCGAGTAACTCCACCAAGAATAACCATTGCAAAAATAAGCAACAGGCAGATTAAAAGCCATCGGCTTATTAAGCGATCATCAGGACTTAGCGCTGGCATAAAGTTTTCAGGAATAACGAAATTTAACG
>JAAEOZ010000612.1 GCA_024222685.1 Gammaproteobacteria bacterium
ACCGTCTTCAGGGGTATAAATGCGGGTGACGCCATAGGTTTCCAGCTCGGCAACCTCGGCTGGAATAATGACACCACCACCCCCGGCAAAGATGTTGATATCGGCACGATTGTTAGCCTTTAGCATATCCACCATATACTTTAGATATTCAACATGACCTCCCTGGTAAGAGCTTAGCGCAATGCCCTGCACGTCTTCCTGAATCGCGGCATCGACTATTTCTGCAACCGAACGATTATGGCCCAGATGGATAACCTCGGCTCCCGATGCCTGTAGAATGCGGCGCATGATATTGATGGCTGCATCATGGCCGTCGAATAGACTCGCCGCAGTTACGAAGCGGGTTTTATGGTCTTTTGCGGGCGTAGCGACAGGCTGGATTTTCTGTTCCGCACTGGACATGCAAAGTTCTCCTCTTCATGCTCCATGTTTCAGTAAAGCTGATTCAGGTTGATTTTTACGGCATTGTGAATTAGTGTACATTACCTTACGTTTACGTTAACGTCAACAATAAGACAGAGTGGGGAATCTTTGAGTAAAGACGCTACCTATACCATCGGAGAACTGGCCAACGAGTTCGATGTCACCTCACGAGCATTACGGCTTTATGAGGAATCGGAGCTGTTAGCCCCCAGGCGCGAAGGCACCAAACGCATATATGCCGAACGTGACCGGGTTCGTTTGCGTCTTATTCTTCGAGCTAAAAGGCTGGGTTGGTCGCTGGCCGAGGTAAAGGAAATTTTTAATCTCTATGACTCCAGTCATGGTGAGGAAGCGCAACTGGTACTATTGCTGGAAAAGCTAGACGAACGGCGTAAATTTCTTAAGATGCAACAGAAAGATATCGAGAATTCACTCGAGGACCTGGAAAATATCTCGTCCAATGCGGAACAGGCGCTGGCTGGAATCAGGCGTGTTAAAAAACAGTCAAAGGCCGGATAAACTGCAATCCGAGTGAGTTGTCCATATTGTGTTCCTGACCAGGAGCTGTTTATACTTCTTGCTAATTTGTTGATAGGATGTCGACTCGATCTATCCAGTATTAAGGCAAAATGGATCCTTACCATATTCTCGGTGTTCAATATAATGCGACCCGGGAGGAAATAAAAAAAGCATATCGCAAGGAGGCTATGAAATGGCACCCCGACCGAAATCAAAGCTCGAGCGAAGCCAGGGAGCAGTTTCACCGGGTAGCCACCGCCTACAAGATACTATCTGAAAGAATTCAGAAGCCGAAAAATAGTGGATTTAGTTCCCGTTCATCTGAGAAGCAACGGGAGAATAACTCAGAACATTCTGATTACCGCGCGGATGACCCGGACACCGGTACGCATTCACAGGATGAATTCGCTGATTCGGTATTCTGGGATGTGATGCTCGACTATGCAATTAAGCTCGCGCAAACCGGAATGAGTGAGGCTGAAATAGCGATCAAAATTATCAGAAATGGTTGTGCTCAGAAGTTAGCAGATGTTATCGCGGAAAAAGCATTTAACATACATGCGCATTATGCGCCAGACTCGAAGAAAAATCGAAAAGCCGAGCCGAATCGATCAACATTCAAACAGGAAAGGTTAGAGAAAGAACTATTCAGAGCATTCCTCGGTCAGCGCAGCCTGTTCTGGAGTTCGGCTGATACCATAGACTATTATCTGGTGGTTTTTGGTGAGTTCAGACAAGTAGCAGGATTAAATCCTTACAGGTGGATAATTACCAACAAACGCTTAATGCGGATTCTCAATTTCTCCATCGTTCTATTTGCTGTAATCGTCACCGCGATCAACTTTTATCCGGGGCCTTCGGAATACAAACTACTATCTGACACGGCTATGCTGCAGGTACCGATGATAATTCTTCCCCTGATGTTTGTGTGGATGGTGTACAGAATACTTTGGGTCTGGGCACTGATTCTTTCACTGATCTACCTGGCGACGATTGTTCTATTCAATTCCCCCATGTTTTATTCACTTGAGCTCAACATGAGTGTTATGTTGCTTATCTGCGTGATTTGTCTGGCACCGTTTGTTTTTATAGTGCTGTTTGCCAATTATATCTATTACTGCAAGGCACAACGCATGATTAGATCAGCAAAAAATATATATACCGACCATATGGATCAGTTGGTATGGATTAAAAACAGAGCAGGTACAGCAGGCATGGCCGCTTTTTTGTACATGCTGGGGTTCACCTCGTTGATGGTGTATCTGCTGCCACAGGGCTTCGAGTATTCGAATTTTAGTAATTTTGAAATACCGTTAATGAAAACCGATGAGGATAACTCGACACTGGCAAAAACCAGGCTTCGGAAAGCGCAGGCCAGTGAGTTTTTTAATATTGCCGAGACGCATTTCAATAATTCGCCTCCGAACTATATGAGAGCTGAAATGGCATATAGTAATGCAGCGGATAATGGTTCTCTGTTGGCAGCTTACAAACTTGGATACATGTATTACACAGGTGAGGGTGTTAGTCAGAACGACATTCAGGCATTTGAATATTTCTTACTGGCGACCAGAGCACCACTGGCTTTTCAGCCCCACAGCCTGGAAATAACGACAAGATTTCTGGGCGAGTCTTTCAATAGCCTGGGTATCATGTATCAGGCTGGTCTCGGTATCCGAAAGAATGTATCACAGGCCAGCAAAATGTATCGTCGTGCTATCGAATTTGGTTCCACAAGTGCTAGACAGAATCTTAAGAAAGTTTACCAATCAGGTTCAAAGGCCAGACGCAGAATCCCCGCCTACCCTGATTACAATTAAGTCTGAAACTATGCAGAACTACCTCAGAAAATTAACTTTATACCTGGTTCCGGTTGTTGCTTTATTTTGTAACAGTTCTTTCGCAGATTCGACGAATCTTGAAAAGGCAATAGAAACCTACTATGCGGGATATCCAGACCAGGCAATCGGTATGATTAAGCCACAGGCAATGTCGGGGGATATAAACGCCCAGTATTTACTGGGCAATATCTTATACGGGCTTTCAAATTCCGGTCAATATAGTGATGTCGAAGACCCGATAAAATGGTACAAAATGGCTGCAGAACAGGGCTCCGCTGCAGCGAATTATGCGCTTGGGGTAATTTACAACAACAGATGGAATAATACTCACCAGCAGCAAGATGTAGAGCAGGCCAGGTTGTTTTCACAGAAAGCTGCAGATCTGGTCAAATTGCTGGCAGAAATTAAATCGGTTAGCAATAATGCTCAGTTACCAGGTGCCAATTAGGATCTGCTAAATATCAGGGCGGGGCCAGGGCGAATTGAAATAGATAACCAGAACAGGGTGGAATACCA
>JAAEOZ010000613.1 GCA_024222685.1 Gammaproteobacteria bacterium
ACTCCATTTTATGAAAAATCAATAAAAACAATTAGTTAAGTTTGTTTATTAAAGTCCATTAAAGTCCATGAAAACACTCTTTCACAGCGGTAACAGGGGTTCGAATCCCCTTGGGGACGCCACTTATCGATAAAATGAGAGACCTCTGGTCTCTTTTTTTATGCCTCGAAATTGGTTTTCAGGTATGTTTCGGACATATTGTGTAACTGGAATATTGCCGCCATGTCATATCTAGTTATTAAACGACTTACCGGGCAAACCAATTTGCCGGCAATCCCGGCCAGAGAAATCAAGGCATATGAATTTTATTTTAAGCTCCGACCATAGGCATTTTTCAGAAATAGAGGCTCTATAGCTTTTTCTGTGTGGAGCCTGCCCGGACGGGGTTTGATTCCCACACGACCCAGGTCAAGCCGGTCTGCATCCCAACAGGTCTGTACCGTGATGTCCAGATCAGAACTGGATTCGCTTTCACTGTGGTGCCGACAGGCAAATTGCAAAAGTTTGAATCCCACGTCGTCAATGGTGAAAAATCGATCACGTAATTGATTGGCGTAAGTCGCGGCCCTTGCGCCATGTTCGGGATCATGACCATCGTTTTGTCTTCTGGAGTCGTGCAAAAATGCGAAGAGTTCGACCACGTCTTTTCGGGCCGAGTTTGTCTTCGCTATCAGAAGGCCGTTCAAGCGTACCCGCGCCCAGTGTGGAGCACCGTGAATATCATTCCAGTCGAGTGCAAATTGCTGCCTCAGTTCCCTGATGAGCGGTTTCGTAATGATAGACATAGATTCAACTGGTTATCCTGTAATAGAAGTTTCACTACACTATCAATACTGTATTCGCGTAATCATGCCTGTCAACGGCCTTTATTGATCCCAACCCAGTCAGGATACGACGAGAAATCATTAGATTTAGCTTCGAAAACTATCTATTGATGGCGACTGATTCACAGGCAGCGGATATAGTCTGAATCATCGAGCCGCCCTGACTACGGGGCTTCGTTTCGTTTCGCCACCTCTTTGTTGCGTTTTGAATCCATCATGTAGTTCCTGAATAACTTGATTGTAAGTAGTCAAATTGATCAGACCAGGTTTGATGAAACCGGAAGGCCCTTCGAATCTGCTCCTTGCCCGGGTCAGTTTTCGGAATAATCTCTCAGCCGCTATTTGAGGTGCACCAGCCCGCCCGGATTTAATTACGCGTCTGGCCTTTCGGTATGTCGGTAAGTAAGTCCACAAAAAATCGTAAGATTGAGTTCGACTAAAGTAAAGTTCTTCTTTTACTTCCTCGATAATCACATTAAGCCAGTAGCTACAGACGAGCTGGGCTGTCTGTGGTAGTTTATCTGGATGTTTAGCGGAATGATTCCATGCGGTAATCGTGGTGTCGATAGCGACAATATTGTATGTGCTCAAAGTCATAATCTCCAACCCCTGTGATTGTCATTGCGACAGTCATACCGGGGTAAAGAATACGACTAACGCTTTAGCAGTATTTTTATTCCGCCCTGCAAGTTGTTACTTAAATCGGCGGTAATCCTGGGCAATAAAAAACCCACTTCAGCTTTCACCAAAACGGGTTTCATGGAAATCATCAAACTCGCTTTAGCTACACTTGTTAAGCGCCTGCAAGCTGATTTCAAATCGGCGCTGATACATAGATCATAGCAAATATTATTGAGAACTTCACTAACAGTATCTGCAGCGCGGCAATCTCTTTCCTTTGTTCGTAAGCGAAAAAGCTGTTCTTCGCAGATGTACCTGGCAAAAAGCCGCTAACGATTTTATAGCGACAGGCTGAAAGACAGGGAGGCAAACTTTTTAAGCTTTTCTATATCTACTATCTCGAAATACCTGCCACTGGAGATTATCAGCCCCTGTTGATGAAATTGTGTCAAGATGCGACTCACAGTACATTTGGCCAGCCCCAGATAGCTGGCAATATCTTCACGTGCCATACTCAATCGAAACTGTGTTGCATGAAAACCGTGTTCCTGGAAACGAA
>JAAEOZ010000614.1 GCA_024222685.1 Gammaproteobacteria bacterium
AAAAAACTGGAAGCCGGTTTCATCATCCCTGGGTTTATTGATCTCGTTATCAGAGATTCCGACACCGATAGAGAACCTGTTTTTATCCAGCAATGGCTCGCCTTCAGCGGCAGTTGCCTGGGCAAAAAACACGCTGGTTACCAAGCATATACTTGCAACTGGCATAAATTTTTCTAAGATAGACATTAACCGTATATCCTCGCTGCTTCGCTTGTTGCTGAGGCGCCGAATCTTAGTTGCAGATAGTCGTGCAATCAAGGAAAAACACTATGGAAACCGATGAAATTATGGTTCCAGTTAACTTTTCTTCGTGCCAGGCGACTGTCATCATCGAAAAAAGGAGACGCTCAGTCTCGCAAGATGAATAACATAGTTCGTCATAAAGTGACATTGAGCCAAAAGATTATGTATTATTCGAGTTAATCCAGGTCACCCGCCAGCTTAGCATGCGATATTCCAAATCAAGTTACCGCTCTCTAATAATATTTAACAGGCCAACAGCCTATTAAATATACTGTTATGTGGCTTTGTAGTAAAAATTTCCTTCTGCTTCGAAAAGGTGAATTCGAAAGTGGAATTACGATTATTATTCACCAAAAATGTAGAGAATTTAAAAATGAGTAAAGGCACAGTTAAGTGGTTCAATGCGGCTAAAGGTTTTGGTTTCATCACGCCCGAAGATGGGGGGAAAGATCTCTTCGTTCATCATTCGGAAATTAAAAGCGGCGACGATTATGCGACGTTAAATGATGGTCAGAAAGTTGAGTATGATGCGGGTCAAGGTCAGAAAGGTCCATGTGCAAATAATGTTGTGCCAGTCTAAGTACAGGGCACAAAACAAGCGCATGCAGTCGGATCGACAAACCGCCAGGCGCTTTGTCGACCGCTGATGCGCGGCGTTAGGCGATATCGATATGTCTCCATTTGTCGTCTGCTAATTGCCCAAATCCAACATTACGTTATAAAACACTAGAGAAACGCATAATCCAGGCATCCAAATAAACACTGACAATAGAAATCTCTAAGGTGTGGAGAAAAATAGGATTAGGGTGACAGTTACCTTAATTCTCGCAAGATGAATAACGAAGTCCGATCATTACCTGTCGTTCCGGCGAAAGCCTGCGCGGCCCGGGTAAGCGCAGGTTTCGATCGATACCTGCTCGCTTGCTTCGAGTCATCTGAAATCGAGATCCGATAAATGGGAATTCACGCCGTCGGCAATATAGGAAACATCGAGTCCCACGGAGATGATATCGACTCCTAGCCCATTGACCATATTTGCTGTTTCCGAATCGATGGTAAATGCCGCCGTCTTTTTTCCAGCGCGCTTACACCTGGCAACTATGTCTTTAACGACATCGAGGGTATCGACCCCGTAAGCGTCGGG
>JAAEOZ010000615.1 GCA_024222685.1 Gammaproteobacteria bacterium
AACGATAATCTGTCCGCTTCGGGTAATCGAAGCCGTTAGTAGCCGATTCGCTTTTTTCAGAGCCAGATCAAGTCGATTTCCTTCCAGTGGCATGGTTTGCGGACTCAGTGCTTTGATGAATTCGAGCAGGGTTGTGGCGTCGCGGGTGAGCGGGGAAACGGTAAAGGCACTAGCGGAAAACACAACCAGGGCGGTTTCTCCGTCAAAGTTGCTATTGAGTATTCGGCGCATAATTTGCCGTGCCCGCTCGAATCGGTTTGGTTTGACATCTTCAACCAGCATCGACTGAGATAAGTCGAGAATCAGCACTCGCGCTGCCGATGATTCGAGTACTGCGTGGTCCTGCTTCTGCCAGCTCGGTCCGGCAAGCGTTAAAACTATAGACGACAATATCACCGCGAGCAAAATCGACAGATGATTATGCTTTGTTGCTATCGAACTGTTGCAAAGTCGTGCCAGTAATCTCGCTTCACAATATTTTGACCACATTGACTGGCGTCTAAATTTTTGGCTGAATTTGAGAGTCAGCCACCAGATTATCGGCCATAGCAAAAACCAGATCGGGTTTAGAAAAGTTAAATTGCTCACGATGTTGACAACTCCCGCAAGCGATAAAGCTGATAGACCATGAAGAGCAACAGGGCGGCCATTCCAAAGCCAAGTGGTAACGTAAATAGTGCGTATCGGGTGCGATGCAATCGGGTTGCTATTTCTACCGGTTGCAGGCGATCCAGGGTCTGGTAAATGCGCTCCAGTGATTTACTGTCGCGCGCTCGAAAGTACTGGCCACCACTGACCGCGGCAATCTGGCGCAACAGGGTTTCATTTAATTCTGTGCCCGGGGCGATATTGCTCTGATTGAGAAGCTCACGCATCGCTTCGGCATCGTTGCCGACTCCGATGGTATATATTGTCATACCCTGATGTGCTGCAATTCGTGCCGCATTTAGTGGTATATTGGCACCGGAGGTATTGCTGCCATCTGTAACCAGAATTAGCACCTTGTGTTCAGATGTCTGCTCGCCGAGGGTTTTGACTGCGACAGCGATCGCATCGCCGATCGCGGTGAGACGCCCGGCAAGGCCACTGCTGATGTCGGCCAACAGTTCGCCTAAAGCTTCTGTATCGAATGTTAGAGGTACGTAGGTGTAAGCTCTGGTGCCAAACAGAATTAAGCCAAGACGATCACCCTGGCGTCGTTCGATGAAGGTAGAAACAACTGTTTTAAGCACATCTATTCGGCTTGCGATTCGAGTACCGATACGCATATCGGCTTCCTGCATGCTGCCTGAAATGTCGATGGCGAGCATAATATCGCGACCGCTGATGACCCGGTGGGTTGGTTCACCGAGCCAGTATGGACGGCTTGCTGCGAGCACCAGGCAAATCCAGAAACACCATAGACAGCTTCGACCCAGCCGCTTACTACCCGATTCAACGGGCTTATCCGCTCGATATCGGTTGAGTAGCGGAATATGTATAGCCGTTTCAATACCCGGTGCTGGCGATAAAATTTTGCGCACAATCCAGGGAGCTGGAATAAGTGCGAGCGCCCACCACCAGGTCAATCCGAACATCGGTTTGCCAGCTGCGGTTTTACACTGTGCAGCCAGGACTGGCACAGATCGAGCAATTGCCCGGCTTCGACGTCTATATCAGAGGCGTAAACACCACCTGCGAAGACATAGCCTGGCCCCTGAGTAAATTCATGGCTGGTCATAGGCTCATCGAGAAAGCTTACCCAACTCTCGCCGGTAAGATCAGCGACCCGTCGATCTGGAAATGCCAGCAAAGCCACCTGCCGAATCCAGTATGACAGGCCCAGTAACAGCTGCTGATGATTCCCGTTTGAATCATAGTCACTGGCAAGGTGGTGGAGTTGCACACTGGCCAGTTGGAAATAGCCCTGTCTGCGTTTGTGTTTTACCACTAACCACATCGCAATTGAAAGACACGAGATTGCCAGTAGCAGCCACCATCCCGGTGCTAACGGCCACCACCCCGGAGACTGGGGTGCCTGTATATCTTTAAGTTGCAGCAATAGCTCTTCCATCTCTACTGTTTAAGACTGACTAACAGTTGATCGGTGACATCGAGATTACAGCGAAGTGAATGCAGTTCGATATTAAGTTCCGACATTAGCCTGGTAATTTGCGAGCGATTGATTTGCTGTTGTTTGCTTAACCAGTTAAAGGAGGAGAGTTCACGTGTATCAACAATCATGTTCTGATTGTCGACTACTACCGGGTAGGGGCCGGGTATCCAGCTTTCGACTTCGCTTCGATCATATACCCAGTATGCGCTAATGCGCTGATATCTACTCAGGTTTCGAAGTAGTTCGGCTGTCTGCACATTTATACCGAGAAAGTCAGAGATCAATACAACAGCTGATCCGGGCATTAGCGAATACTGCGTCTCAGATAGCAAATCGTTTAACTGACTCGCGCGATGGGTTATCGGCAGTGACTGTTGATTCGCTTCGACCAACTGGTGAAACAGGTTGAGTAATCCATAACGGGTTTTAACAGGTCTAATCTGAATTATGCGCTCAGGCGATGCAATCAAAGCACCGAGTTTATTCCCATCAAAATGTGCCAGCCAGGCAACATGAGCCGAAAGTTGTATCGCGGCCCATGATTTAAAAGCGAAATCGGTGCCATAAAACATTGATGACGATAAATCGACTAGCAACGTCAGGCCGGGTTCCTTCTCTTCAGAGAATACTTTGGTATGGGCTTCTCCTGTTCTTGCCATGACTCGCCAGTCCATAGTTCTTGCATCGTCACCGACCACGTAGGCACGCGACTCTTCGTATTCCATACCAGGTCCTCGATGTCGGGTTTGACGACTGCCGTTTGAAATCGTATTTAAACGTCGTAGGTATCGTAGCGATAACCCGCCCAGGCGCGACTGTATATTTAACAGGTCATCCAGATCGATATCTACTCCGTCAATTTTGTCCTCGATTGCCATGCCTCAGGCGACCGCCACCTGGCGAAGTAACTCGTCAATAACGCGGTCAATAGTAATGCCCTGCAATTCGGCCTGATAACTGAGTAAAACGCGATGTCTAAAAATTTCATGCGCCAGCTGCTGAACGTCTTCGGCAGAAACATAATCGCGATTGTCGAGCCACGCCAGCGCTCGACTGCAACGATCGAAAGCCAGGCTGGCACGGGGACTGGCACCATACTGAATCCAGCCGGCCAGCTCATCAGAAAAAAGTGCCGGTTGGCGTGTCGCATTAACCAGTTGAGTAATATAAGCCTCGACAGGTTCGGCCATATGCAAATTCAGGATTTGTTTGCGTGCCTGAAAAATAGTTTTCTGTGATAGTGGTAAATTAGAATGCATCTGCAAAGCCTGGCAATCTCCAAGTGTTTCCATTCTGACCTGTTGCATAATCTTCGATTCGGTTGCAATCGAGGGGTAGCCGATATTAATTTTGAGCAGGAAGCGATCCAGTTGTGCTTCAGGTAGAGGATAAGTGCCCTCATGTTCGATCGGGTTTTGTGTTGCCATGACGAAGAACAGTTCGGGTAGCGGGTAGGACTTACCGCCAACAGTTATCTGTCGTTCTTCCATCGACTCCAGTAAAGCCGACTGTACCTTGGCTGGTGCACGGTTGATTTCGTCGGCAACAATGATGTGATTGAACAGTGGTCCAGACTGAAAACTGAAGCTGCCATCCTGCGGGTGGTATACGTCGGTGCCAGTGAGATCAGACGGTAGCAGATCCGGGGTGAACTGGATGCGCTGAAACTCGCCTTCAAGCCCTTCTGCCAGAGCCTTCACCGCACGGGTTTTTGCAAGACCGGGTGCGCCTTCGACAAGTAAGTGGCCATCGCATAAAAAGGCGATCATCATCCTCGAAATTAGCATTTGTTGACCGAGGATATGGTTATTCAGGTAATCACCGAGAACCTGGATTTGACTGCGGGTATTATTTAGTTTCGAACTGGACATGCGGCTCGATCTCCCTGTTTAGCTAAATTTATACAGGGCTGTTTGCAGCGAGTCAAAATCTCTTCGTGGTTTAGTGTGTGGCTGGGTTAGAACACCGCAGTCCAAATTTCAGAAAAACTGTATAAAACCCGTTGTTGACAGGTTAAGCGAGGCTCTTTTTGGGAGTAAATTAAGTAAAACGATTTCTTCGTCAGGCTTTCAGTTAAACGATGAAATCATTCCTGCGATGTGACGGGAAGAATTTATTCCTCAGGATTCTTTCTCTTCGATTGCCTTATCCGCCTGAATCTCGTTTTGTAAAAACTTTATATGTTGAGCAGCATCACGTACTTTGTTTCGCGCGCCAGGAGACAGGTTGCGGTCGTTGGCAAGGCGGTTTAGATGTTTGATAATTTCGTAACTTCTATCGATCATGTCATTTCACCAGCAAATTTACTACGATTAAAAAATGAATCGATTATATGCAACCGATGCATTACTTCTTCAATTACTAATAATTTTAGGAAAGAAGTGAAATAAGTTTTCAGGAGAAGTTAACAAAAACCCTGTATCTGTATGGGAATATTTAACTAATCCAGGCTTTGCAGGCTCATAAGTTAGCTGTAACTTTGATTATTTAATAAAACCAGCAACGTCTTCTAATTCAACCACATGGCAATAAATCATATTAATAATCTCCAGTTCGTGTCGATGTAACTCCATAGTTGCTGCGGCGCAGCAGTCTTCGACTACTATGACGTTAAAACTCTCATCGGCCAGGCTTCTTACCGTCGAACTTATGCATTGGTCGGTAAATATTCCTGCAACGATGACATTCCTGATACCAATGTTACGAAGGATTAGACGTAAATTGGTTCCTGTTAGTGCGCTGTCGGTGGTTTTTAAAACGGTAATTTCATCACCTTGTGGTTTGAGTTGCGGGACGATCAGACTGTCCTCACGGCCTCTGGGTAATAGCAGATAATTAAAGCCGGGCTTCTTCTGGCTAAGCGAACGGTCTCGGCCGTCTTCGGTCAGGCAGGCGATACGTGCGAAAATGGTTTCCATCTGGCTGGCCCTGGCGAAATTCAGCAGCCTGGCGGTATTGGGTATGACCGTGCCGTTCATGCGCTGCATAAAAGGTGCCCATCGTTGTGCTTCTTCGCCATCTTCAGGTGTTTCCAGATAAGTGTTCTGGATGTCGATGACCAGCAAAGCGGTTTCCCCCCTCACCAGGTTGATATCCTGTGGCGGCTCGGCTTTTTCGTAGTAAAAGCTGCGATATGCTGTTTTCCAGTTGCTCATCTGGTTTACTCCTCAATGAATGTTTCAGGTGTCAAATTCTGTACCTCATCGTTCTCCGGCAGAAAACCGCCCGCCTGCATATTCCACATATGGGCATAGTGGCCGTTCCGCTGTAACAACTGCCCGTGACTACCGTCTTCGATAATCTTACCCTGGTCGAACACCAGGATTCGATCCATGTCCGCTATGGTAGACAGTCGATGTGCGACAACGACGACAGTTCTACCTTTCATCAGAGTTTCGAGCCCGGCCTGAATTTTTTTCTCGGTAACTGAATCCAGTGCAGATGTCGCCTCATCCAGAATTAAAATCGGCGAGTCCTTCAATATGGCACGAGCGATTGCAATTCGCTGTCTCTGGCCGCCGGACAGTTTTACGCCACGTTCTCCGACCAGTGAATTGTATTGCTTTTCGGTTTGCAGAATAAATTCGTGTGCATGCGCCTTTTTTGCCGCTTCGATGACTTCATCATCGCTGGCATCGAGACGGCCGTATCGAATATTTTCCATTAGTGAGCGGTGAAACAACAGTGGTTCCTGAGGAATCATCGACACGCTTTCGCGCAGGCTATCCTGTGTTACCTTGAGAATATTCTGGTCATCGATATTAATCGTGCCAGTTTGCGGCTCAAACAGACGTAATATCAGATTTACAAATGTCGATTTACCCGAGCCCGAAAACCCGACAAGCCCGACCTGTTGTTTTGGCTCAATGCTGACACTCAGGTTTTCAAATACCTTGAGGCCCTCGTGGTAGGTAAAGCAGACATCCCGAAATGCGATTTGACCTTTTTTTACGGTCAAATTCGGCGCTTCGGGTTTGTCGATGATTTCATGTGGCTGAATAAAAATTGAAACACCGTCGCTGATATTGCCGAGGTATTCAAAAAATTCGAGAAAGCTGCGGCTCAGACCCCTGGCAGCTTCGACCAACAAAATAGCGAGGCCAGCAACCATGGAAAACTCGCCGACTGTCAAATTACCTTCCGACCAGATCTTCAACGCAAAGCCGACGATGCCGACCATTAAAACCATCGCCGCAGTGAACTGGAACCAGCGTAGCTTTTCCATATACCAGTAAGTGCGCAGCGCGTGGTCAACTTCATGATTAAGGTAATCGGTTAGATAGTCTTCCTCATATTGCCTGCGTGCGAACATCTTCGCATTCATCACATTGGTTACTGAATCGACAATCTTGCCTGTGACCAGTGAGCGTGCAGCGGCAAAATCCTGCGAATAGCTGCGGCAGCGTTTTGCCAGCAAATAGGAGACATAAATGTAGATGCCCAGCCAGAGGCTTAAAACCAGCGCGAGCTCACTACTGGCATTGAACAGAATGACTAATGCGACTGCCGATTTGATGATTAGCGGATAAAAATCAAAGGTGATTGTCCATAATGCATGCATACTGCTCATCGACACTTCTGCAATTCGATTTGCCAGCGAACCGGCAAAATGCGAAATAAAATACCGATGCGAATGATGTTGAAGATAGCTGAACAGCGACCTGCGGATTTCGCGGCGTAATTTCGGTCCAGTCATTACCAGTGCTGCACCGCTTGCCCGACTGAACAGCACAATTCCGAGATTTAGCATGGCGAACAGTATCAGAGCATCCTCACTGGCTACAAAAATATCCGTCGCTGTTTGATTTGCCAGCGTTACCGCATCGATAATTTCCTTGACCGCATAAGGTAACATAATCGTACAGGCTGCCTGTGCAGCCTCGAATATAAAAATTGCCAGTAAGGTAAAGCGGGATTTAAGATAAAAGTAAAGCGCAAAACGCCAGGGTGAACGTGATAGTGGTGGTGCTTCGTCAGCTATGGTCAGTGTCGTATCCATCGGCTTAGTGTAACGGCATCAGCGCGCATAGTGGAGCCATATCCTGGAGAATAATCGAATCCAGAAAATCGACCTGATCCTGACCGGCACCTGGCAAGGTTTTTAAATCAGTGAATATCAGTATTTATGAAACAGTATTAAAAAAATGAATATTCATTCTATTTTATGTATACTGCATCGAATAATAAAATGTGAGGAGGGTTTATGACCATTTCGATTCATCCTGCGGTTGATTCTGGAATTAAATTACATCCCGCCAAAAGAGGTCTCTGGGGTTATATTAATAATCATCCAAAGCCCGGTGGCACTCTCTCGTGCCGGTGCGGTACTAACCCTGTGGTGATAAAAATCACCGTACAGGCTGCACATAATCATCTATGTGGCTGCACTCAATGCTGGAAACCTGAAGGGGCTTTATTTTCTCAGGTTGCAGTTGTACCACGCGATAAGCTCAGTGTTGTAAAAAATGCAGATAAGCTGAAGGTACTGGACGAAAATGTGGCTATCCAACGCCATGTTTGCAGCGACTGTGGCACGCATATGTTTGGTCGCGTCGAGGATCAGAGCCACCATTTCTACGGGCTCGATTTTATTCATGTTGAGCTTTCTAAAGATGAAGGCTGGCCGCCAATACAGTTTGCCGGATTTGTATCCTCTATAACCGAGTCGGGTGCTGACCCGGCTGAACTCGATGAGGTGCGTAAGCAGATACGCGACCTGGGTCTGGAGCCGTATGATGAGTTTTCACCACAGCTGAATGATTTTATCGCTTCAAGGTCATCGGAATTGAATTACAAAAATAAAGTTTTCTAATTTAGTTACCTATAACAGGGGGAACAATGATTGAATTTCTATACACGAGTGCCTGGGGGGCATTTGTAGTAATGCTAATGCTGCAAATACCGTTTCTTATCGTTTTTTTTCATGTTGTTAATAAAAAAGCTTTCGTCGATTCGGAGCCGGGTAAAACAGAAGCCGATAAGTATTCGTTTGTCAGATATAGCTGGATAGGGATCGTGTTGCTGGCATTCTTTGTGATCAATGGTTTCAGCATTCAATACATGCCGACCATTGTTGAAGCTAATGCGGCAGCGTCCGGGGACGTCAGGAATGTGAAGGTAACGGCACAATCATGGTCATTCGAGTTTAGTGAAAATGATTTCAAGGTTGGTGACACGGTTCGTTTCCTGGCAGCGAGCGTCGATACCGTGCATAGCTTCGCGTTGTACCACCCCGAGGGTAATTTACTGTTCACAATGATGCTGGTGCCCGGAACAAGTACGGAAAGTGCCATAGTACATACTTTTACCGAGCCCGGTGAGTATACCATCCGCTGCCTGGAGTACTGTGGCATAGCGCATCATGCAATGAAAAACAAACTAACAGTCCTGTAAATAACGAAGAATTCGGAGAGAAACCATGTCAGCCGCAATTGGTATTATTGATCGAGTGCCGTTTTTTGGGCATATGTTTAAAATGCAGAGCAACGAGTTAAACCCCGTTAATGCCTGGCCATCGCTAATGTCGATGACAGCCTTTGTCTGGTTTGCGATTGCTGCCGTACTGGGCATATCCATGCCTGCAATCCAGTTCCTGGATTTAGGGTCAAACTGGTATTATCAAAACATTACCCTGCATGGTGCAGCAATGGCATTTCCATTTGCTTTTCAGCTTATGGTGGCAATGAGTTTGCATCGCGCAGGGGCCTGCCTGGGTAAAAGAGCAGATGATATATTCGTCTCACTATTTTATATTTTTATGAATGTCGGGGCATTGCTGCTTACCGTAGCTGTACTACTGGGATTCCACGTGACTTATACGGTTATGTTCCCATTGCCGGTTGTTGGTGTTGCCACCGGGCAATGGAGTATGGCCACACTGGTTCTGGGATTCAGTGGAATTGCGCTGGTGCTTACTTCAATGATTTTTATCTATCCCATTAAAATTCTGAAGAT
>JAAEOZ010000616.1 GCA_024222685.1 Gammaproteobacteria bacterium
GCAATATCTTTGGGGATTGAACCCACAATGGCAAACAGCGCTTCCCATGCATCATCAACTGTATTACTGGCGGCGATCTGATCGGCTCGTGAACGGTCGTATGCGGCCTGAGCCTCATGCACATCGGTGATAGCAATCAAACCCACGTCAAAGCGTTGCTGAGCCTGTTCCAACTGCCTTTTATTGGCTTCCGTCTGTGCTGTGGATACGGTCAGATTATCCTTCGCTCCCAGAATTTTAAAATAGACCCGGATCACCCGGTCCATCAATTTGAGTTCTTTATCTGCATAGTCCGCATCAGCTTTTGCTATCTCATTGGCGGTCTTGTCCAGTTCAGCCCAGAGGTCACGCCGGTAAATCGGCTGTTTCAGTTGGAGTTCCAGCGTGTAATTACTGAAATCATCCTTGCCTTTATTTGCTGCAATTCTGCTGTCGACGGTATCGCGGTTGACATAGGTGGTGGCGCCAACGAATAAGACATCCGGATATAGTTTGGCTTGGGCCTGAGGCCTTTTCTCGCGCTCCGATTCAAGTGTCTGCTTCGCAGCCCTCAGCTCCGGGTCTTTCTGCACGGCAAGATCGTACACCGATAGCAGATCCTGGCCCTGAACGGCGCCCGCAGTTAACATGAAAAGAACCATGAGTATACGGTTGTGTGTCATCATTTCCCACGTTTCCTTAATTTTCAAAAATATTATTGATTGTTAAGTTCAGACCGCCCTAAAGGGTTCGAGTATACCTGTTAATTCGTTTTAGGGTCGCGGAAATAACTAAGTATCCAAAAATTGCGCAGGATTTTGGTTCAGATTCGAGGCGTGGAAAGGGGCGCAGGGATGCGCCAAATAACCTGGGTCAAAAGAGAAGCAGGAGGGGATAATTATTTTTTTCCGCGGCCCTCATTCCGATCACTCTTCTGTTCCGGCATAGCGCCGACCAGAAGCTGAGGGTCAATTCTTGCAGCCCGAAGATTCATGCGCCAGTCGAGATGCGCTCCAGTCACCCGACCGGTTTTTCCGACCTCGGCAATAATATCACCTTTGCGAACGCGCTCACCCACCGCTACCAGCGTCTTATTCAAGTGCAGGAACGAAGACGATAAATTATGTCCATGGTCCAGCATCAGTGTCACACCCGAGTAGAACATTCCCGAATGCGCCAGAGTAACGATTCCGTCGGCCGGCGCTTTTACCGGGGTACCCACCGGCACTGCGATATCCACACCATAATGGGGCCTGCGCGGCTTTCCGTTGAGCACTCGTTGGCTGCCATACACACCCGAGATCGGACCAATCACCGGCCAGATCCAGCCATTCAGAAAATCGGTGCGCGAATCGTCCCTTTTTCGAGCTCGCTTAATCGCCGCTGTCTCTTTGCGAATACGGTCGTAGTCAATCTTTTTGGGGGTCACTTTACGTTTCGACAGACCATCGATTCTCTGAATACGATAATCCCGTTTTTTTATCTGTAGCGTTTGAGATTCGCTACCCCCGTCAGGATAAACAACCTTAACCAGGCTCTCACTGCCGTGATCGCGGCCGAATCCGATTAAAAAATGCCCCTTTTTGGAAACCCTCACCTGCGTGCCTTCTACTGTCACCTTAGCCCCGGGCAGGGTCTTTCCAGTCAACATTCCTCCCTGAACCCGGGTCCCTGACAGCGATAGTTCAGCGACCGCGCAGGCAGCGATTGCAGACAGGCCTAACAGCAATAGGATTTGTTTCAGCAACAGTATGGGTTCCTGGTTTAATAAGCAATCGAGGCACTAGTGTACTGTTTCATACTATATTGACGCTTAATAGTGAGGCGAGAAGCTCAATAGTAAAAAACAGTATTCTAGGAGCCTGTCCGAGAATAGAGAACCTACTGCGGAAAAGCTGGATTTGGCCAGATTTCCCGATAATTTTCGTTAAATATGCCCAATATTCGCCTCAAATGATCGAAAAATCTGAATCAAACCAGCTCTCCCTCGCTA
>JAAEOZ010000617.1 GCA_024222685.1 Gammaproteobacteria bacterium
ATCATGAGTGCCGATGACGCCAAACGCGCTGTCGATATTGGTTGTACCGGCATTGTGATTTCTAATCACGGTGGTCGTCAGCTCGACGGTTCGCGCAGCTCGTTTGATCATCTGGCTGAAAGTGTCGATGCCGTGGGTGATCAAATCGACGTGATGTTCGACAGTGGTATTCAGCGTGGTACTCATGTACTCAAAGCGCTGGCTTTAGGTGCTAAAGCAGTTGGAATAGGGCGTTATTACCTTTATGCGCTGGCCGCAGCCGGTCAGGCAGGCGTAGAACGTGCTATGCAGCTTCTGGTGGCTGAAATTGAACGAGACATGCGCCTGATGGGCTGCAGCAGTATTAGCGAGCTTAATCGCGATCACGTGCGTTTCAGATAACCCGGAAAGTCACAATGAATACAAGCCAGCGCAAGCTGGCTTTTTTGTGCGCAAAGTTCGTCACTCCATGATCAACACGCCCCAGTGATAAATCATTTTCAACCTTTCATGCACAGTGTGTACAATAATTATACAGTTTGGATGGTGTTTGAATCGACGATTCAACAAGTTCGGCATTCAGGGAATGAAAATGCGTACTATTGCAATGTATTGTGACGAATATGTGGATTTGGTTAATGAGTTAGACCGGGTCGGTTTTGCGGTATTCAGGGATTTATCGGCTTTGACTAAAGGTGAGTTAATCAAGTTTTATGAGGTTCAGGACTGTTACGAGATCAATAGGAGCGACGGCTCAACATATAAAACGCGAAGTCAGACTGGAAAAAACAGAACGGCCAAAGTGATGTTCTCCAGAGAGGCGGGCTCATCACAATATGATGTGTATGTCGCCAGGATGGACAAATAACCGAAATTGCAAGCAAATAAGCCAAAGACGGGCATAAAAAAGGCTGCAAAAAGCAGCCTGAAATACGACCTGTCGCCCATGCCGACAGGTGCATAGTTA
>JAAEOZ010000618.1 GCA_024222685.1 Gammaproteobacteria bacterium
ATACCACGCATAATTTCAGGCTGCCAGAAATCGCTGCCCTGGCAAAGCGGTATAACTGTCTGGTAGTTGTTGATGCGGTCTGTACGCTTAGTACCATGCCGTTATATATGGATTTATGGGGGATTGATGCGGTGATAACCGGTGGTCAGAAAGGACTGAGTTCGATTCCCGGGGTTTCACTGGTGGCATTTTCCGATAAGGCCTGGCAGCAGGTTTTAAACCGCTCAGAGCCGATGCGCCACTGGACACTGGATGCAACTCTGGCGACCAGATTCTGGCATCATGATTCTTACCATTATACTGCACCTGTATCGGGACTGCTGGCCTTGCATGAAGCTATGCGACTGGTATGCGAGGAGACGCTGGAAAAACGCTTCGATCGCCACCACTCCCGTTCTACCGCGCTACAATCGGCGATAGAACGTCTGGGTCTGCAACTTTATGTCGAACCCGAAGCCCGGCTCAACTCCGTGGTCGGTATCAAACTACCCGAAGGCCTCGATGCGAAAACCGTCTGCAGCCACATTTCCAGCCAGTATCGAGTCGAAATAGCAGGCTCATTCGGTCCACCCATCGTGCGCATCGGTCAGATGGGAGAACAATGCCGAGTACATAATCTGTTCCGTGCCTTGCACGCTTTCGGTTCGACGTTTAAAGACCTGGGTTGTGACGTCGACGTGCCTGCGGGTATGGCGGAGCTAGAGAATTGTTTATAACTTGATGCCTGTTAAATTACCTTATCAAGCGCCTGTTCTAAAGTTGTTAAACTGCGCTCGATATTGTGCAATTTGTCGAGACCAAACAGTCCCAGGCGAAAACTTCGGTAGTCTGCTGGCTCATCACACTGCAAAGGCACCCCCGCGGCAATCTGTAAACCTGTCGCGGCGAACTTACTGCCATTCTGAATATCCGGGTCAGTAGTGTAGCAAACCACTACTCCTGGAGCCTTGAAGCCGTCGGCTGCAACACTTTTGAAGCCTTTGCTGGCCAACAATTCACGCACTCTATTACCAAGTTCCTGCTGTTCTGCTTTTACTTTTTCGAATCCATAAGCCTCTGTCTGTTTCATGATAGCATCGAGTCGACGCAATGAATCGGTAGGCATTGTCGCGTGATAGGCGTGACCACCGTTTTCGTAGGCCTGCATAATCGAGAGCCATTTTCCGAGGTCGCAGGCGAAACTGGAACTGGTGGTCGAACTGATTCGAGCTAGTGCATTCTGATTCAACATAACCAGAGCGCAGCAGGGGGAACCGCTCCAGCCTTTTTGTGGTGCACTGATAAGTATGTCAACACCACACTCCTGCATGTTCACCCATATCGTACCTGAAGCGATACAGTCCAGTACGAATAGCCCACCGACCGCATGCGTAGCCTTGGCGACCCTCCTGAGATAATCGTCGGGTAATAACATGCCGGAAGATGTTTCAACATGTGGCGCAAATACGAAATCGGGTTTTTCAGTTTCGATGCTATGGACCACATCCTCTATCGGGGCGGGTGCAAATGCCGCTTGCGAGCCGGATTCGACTGGTCGTGCTTTTAACACGATGGAAGACGAAGGAATATCACCTGCTTCGAATATTTGCGTCCATCGATAGCTAAACCAGCCATTTCGAATTACCAGACATTTCCTGTTGGTGGCAAATTGTCGTGCTACGGCCTCCATGCCAAAGGTACCACTGCCTGGAACAATTGCTACCGCATCGGCGTGATAAACTTTTTTCAATGTTGATGAGATATCTTTCATCACAGATTGAAACGAATTCGACATATGGTTGAGAGAGCGATCGGTGTAGACCACTGAATACTCAAGCAGTCCGTCGGGATCGATATCGGGTAATAGTCCGGGCATAGTTTTAATTTTAGAGGGTGGGTTAAAGAATCAACGATATCATTTTATAGGGACCAATTGTGCTGGTTTTGCTGATTTGCGGGAGGAAAATGACTGTCACCAATATTGGCATCTTGTATTACTCAAATTATTTTACTCATGCACTGACCAAATCTTTCAGTGGTTCGGGTTTACCTAAACCATAACCCTGACCATAGTTAACCCCCAGACCTTTAAGCATTGCTATAATTTTATCATTTTCAACAAACTCTGCTATCGTCTGCATGCCCATCACCTGACCAATATCATTAATCGATTTCACCATTGCATGATCGATCGGGTCGTCGACGATATCTTTCACAAATATACCATCGATTTTCAGATAATCGACCGGCAGATTTTTTAGATATCCAAATGATGAAAGGCCGCTGCCGAAATCATCCAGTGCGAAACGGCAACCTAGCATCTTCAGAATCGATATGAAACTGGTAGCCGACTCCAGGTTCGAGATGGCAACCGTTTCAGTAATTTCGAAACAAATTTTATTTGGCGATACTCTGGATTCTCTGAAGTTTTGCATGATAGTTTCGAGTAAATCTTTATTGACCAGCGATGGGCCGGAGAGATTAATCGAGATAAAATCCACCTGTTCAACAAAATCGGGCTGATCGGCCAGGAAAGCACAGGCATGGTTAACCACCCAGGCATCCAGTTTTTCGATTAAATTATAGCGCTCTGCTGCCGGTAGGAATGCACCGGGTGGTATGGTTCCCCCTTGTTCATCCAGCATTCTTATCAGCAGTTCATAGTGTTTTATAGCACCACTATCCAGCGATACAATAGGTTGGGCGTAGAGACAGAACCTATTATCATCGAGAGCCTGACTAATTCGCCCTACCCATTGCATTTCTCCGTGACGAATGGCCAGCTCGGTATCTTCCGGGAGATAAGTGTGAATACGGTTACGCCCCAGATCTTTGGCGAGGTAGCAGGCCACATCAGCTTGCTTGAATAACTCGGTGAAATTACCGGTGGCTTCTGTGATTGCAGTCAATCCAATGCTGATGCCAATGCGGAATGCCTCTCCTTCCCAGAAAAACTGGTAGTTCTTGACGGCCTTAAGGATTTCATCACCAACCCGGTGGGCCTGTTCGAGTGAGCAGCGTTCCATCAATACACCGAATTCATCTCCCCCGAGTCTTGCCAATGTGTCGCGCTTACTGACAGTGTTCTGTAGTAACTTCCCCAGTTGCCGTAACAATTCGTCTCCTGCAACATGACCACAGGTATCGTTGACCACCTTGAACTGGTCCAGATCCATGAAGCACATCGCATGTTCAGTCCTGTCATGCTGGATTCTGGAGAGTAATCGGCTGGTCCTGTTTTCGAATTCGTGGCGATTGATGAGCCCGGTTAAAATGTCGTGACTAGCCTGATAACTGAGTTGCTCCTCGACGGATTTTTGCTCGGAAATATCTCTGACTGTGCCTTCGACCCCGAGGATTCTGCCATCATCTGCTTTCATCAAATGGGCATTTATTGATGCCCACCAAATAGATCCATTTTTCCTGATTTGTTGAACTTCAAAATTACTTACCTGTCCGTTTTGCTCCAGTTCGGAAAGCATTATCCCCCTTTTATCGGGATCAACATAAACTTTTTCAAGAAGGTTTATCCCAGTATATTCGTCCACAGTGTAACCAGTTAATGTATAGACAGATGGAGACACATAGCTGATCCTATTATTAGTATCGGTTCGGTAAACAAGATCGGGGATATTATTAATAAGGCCCCTGTATCTTGACTCACTTACACGCAGTGACTCCTCAGCCTGTTTACGTTCAGTGATATCGAGAATAGTGACTGGAATACTGTTGAATCCCTCAGCTGTGTCGGGTATTAGAAATGAAATAATACAATCCAGATGCCTCCCATCGATTGTTCTATAAGAGGCCTCTGCTCGAAAAAAACTACGCTTATCCCAAATAGCACAAAGCTCATCAATAAATACATTAATTGCTTCCGGTCCGAAGGTTTTATCTATCTGGTAGATAAATTCATCCTCATTTTTGGCATCAAACAACTTTAGTGTAGCTTCGTTGACATGAGCCACTTTGACTTTTGACGCTATATCCCAGGCCACTTGTAAGTTGCTCTCAAGATATGGCCGAAGATTCGTCACTCCTTCATCACGAAGCCTGGCAAGCTCCTTGAACACCTCCGACATATCCTCATTCCATATCGACATCTCAGAGTTCTCAAAGAGTCTCTGATAACGACCCTCGGAACTACTTAGTGCAGCTTCTGCTTTACGCCTTTCGAGGATTTCCTGTTCCGAAACAAGCAGCATGCGTCGTTGCGCGATGACTATCAGGGAAATGGCTATACTCATGAAGAGTATCATGGCAATCATGAATCCATAGGGAGCAAACCATTCAATTGGGCGTAATAATGGAAAGTCCAGCTTGTGGATTCCCCACATGATAAACAGGGTCCCGGTAAGGCCGTATCCTGTTTTTTCTCCAGTATGCCGAGCTTGAATAAAGGTAAAACCAACCCATACCACTGCACAACCCGAAACAAGATACAGTGGAATGGAGCGGAGTAAAAAATTCGGGACCACCAGCGTAGTGAAGGCAGCCCAGGCAACGGCTGTAATACTGGCCCCGATAAATAAATTCCACCAGACCCGGCGTCCGAGAAACACCAGGGATCCGGCCACGAGGAAGAAAGCACCAACAACCTGCAAGGCTTCTACGATGAATACCAATGAGAGTTGACGCGTCATGAGTACCCAGAGAATCACCGAATAACGTACTGAATTTAGTGCAATACCGATAATCCAGTAACTCAACCCCTGGGGCGCCCCTGGAGTTTTGTTGATGTATATCAGCGCCATCAGCAAGACGGTAGAGCCAAGGAAAGCACTGAATACTGTTGTCGGTAGTGAAAGTTCCATCAAATTACCAATTGATAACATGTAAAAAGTTGGGCAAGCCTCATAACCATTATGCCAAATCAATCTACTAAGTATAGCCAGTCAATACAATTTCACCTCGACCGCCAGGTTGCTTTTCAGTCTTTGATGGAATCGATGGAGAGGTTTTTTCTGATGACAATAAACCTGTTCCTGAGCCTGTTATTTGTCAATTCTCGATTTGCTCTTCCTGAAATTGGAGATAATTCAGCTATATTTTATTACAAATTTAAATAATTGAAGACATTCGGCATAAGCGAGATTTCATGTATAAGATAATTCGGTTACTAGGGTTGGTGTTAACGCTTTACGCATCATCTACATTTGCACAACAGGAACAACTCCAGGTTTTTAGAATCGGGACGGGTGGAACTGCCGGTACCTATTACCCTATCGGTGGAGTAATTGCGCAGGCTATCAGCAATCCTCCCGGCGATCGTCCCTGTGATCAGGGTGGAAGTTGTGGACCGCCGGGCCTGCTTGCTATCGCCCAGTCTTCGAATGGGTCCGTGGCAAACGTAGAAGGCATACAGCGAGGTACGTTGGAATCGGGATTCGTGCAGTCCGATGTCGCTCACTGGGCATATACCGGTACCGGGATTTTCAAGGATAAACCACCGGTTCACGAGCTACGAGCCATTGCCAATTTATACCCGGAAAGTATTCATATCGTGATACGTAAAGACTCAGGCATAACCAGTATCAATGATCTCATTGGTAAACGCATCTCACTCGATGAACCTGGGTCAGGCACTTTGATCGATGCAGAGCTGGTGCTGCACGAATTTGGCCTTACATCCGATAATTTTAACGCCGAGTACGTGAAGCCGGATCTGGCAATCGAAAGAATCAGGGAAAACAGGCTGGATGCCTTTTTCATAGTTGCCGGATACCCGACTTCGGCCATATCCAGTTTCGCCTCCAATACCAGTATCAGCTTACTACCAATCACGGGGCCTCATGCTGACAACCTGCGTACCCGCTTCCCCTATTTTTCCACTGACTCTATACCAGATGGCACCTATCAAGGTGTATCCCAGGTCGAAACCCTGAGTGTCGGTGCACAATGGCTGGTAGCCGCTTCGGTAGATGCTGAAGTTGTTTATGGAATCACCAGGGCACTCTGGCACCTGAATACTCGAACCCTTCTTGATAACGGCCATGCGAAGGGGAAGTTCGTCACCTTGGAATCAGCACTGGAAGGGATTTCTATTCCACTGCACTCCGGCGCCGCAAGGTTCTACCAGGAAATGGGAATGGGAAATCAATGACCTGGTCAGACATTATTCATTGCCTGGTAGATTCAGCCCTTCAACATACCTGACCTGGCATTATGTTTTCGCATCGAGCGCTTTTCATTTCCCTGGTGTTTCTTCTGGCAGTCGGTACTGCCATTGGTATTTACTTTGTACAAAAAACCCTTCTTGAGATTGAAGAGGGGCTTCCAATTACACTGATCAGGCAGGAGCGGGATATCCGTATTCTTGTTAGTGACATGGGGACGCTGATAAATAGCATTCGGCTTGCCCGGGCAACCCATGGTGACAAAGAGCTCGACAGGGTTTTACAGCAGAGCCAGCGGGTTTCGCTATTTCTGGAGGAAGTCAGGAATAACTACCAGTTCAACGACATCCTCGGCATATCTGCAATACATGCCATGCTCAATCCTGCCATGTTCGATATTAATTCATGGCTTTCAAACGGGGTGTATAACTATTTGCCTGAATCCGTGATGACACTGGAACTGGTGGAATTGAGGGCCGTAGATGCCCATACAGAAGCAAAAACCTTGCTCTCCAGTGTGGAAGAGACTTCGATTAGCCTGCTCACAAGAGGAGCACAGCAGATCAGAGATTTCCGCAATATCATGACTGGCAGTCTTGTGGTTCTGG
>JAAEOZ010000619.1 GCA_024222685.1 Gammaproteobacteria bacterium
ATTCGAGAAAACTGATCTGATCAATTTTTCTATCGAGCGCGCACAGTTAACCGGGCTGGAGATGGATCGTATGGGTGGTTCGGTTGCGGCATTTGATAATCTGTATTTACCTCGACTGCACCGCAAAGGATATATCGCAACAAATATTGGCGACTATGAAGGCGATCTCAGTGCTCCTGGTGGTTATGTGATGGACTCTAAACCTGGATTGCACGATAGCGTACTGGTGCTCGATTATAAGAGCCTTTATCCGAGTATTATTCGTACCTTTATGGTTGATCCTTATGCGCGCGTCAGCGCTGAGGTCTTACCGGACGAGGATACAGTGCCTGGATTTGATGGTGTCAGGTTTGACAGGAAAGATAATATCCTGCCGGGCATCATTGCAGAATTGTGGCAGGCGCGGGATCAGGCCAAGCAAGATAGAAATGTCGCTCTCTCGCAGGCCATCAAAATAATCATGAATTCATTTTATGGCGTGCTGGGTACTTCGGGTTGCCGACTACACGATTCTCGCCTCACCAGCTCGATAACCAAACGTGGGCATCAAATTATTTTACAAACCGTAGAGCTGATAGAAGATGCCGGCTATGAAGTGATTTATGGCGATACTGACTCGGTATTCGTGTCGCTACAGCAAAGCTGTGATAACCATAAAGCAACTGAAATCGGTAACCAGCTGGTGGTGTTAGTCAACCGGTACTGGAAGAATCATCTGTCAACCGAATACGGCATAGACTGTTTTCTGGAAATGGAATTTGAGACGCATTTTAAGCAGTTTTTTATGCCCACGGTACGCGGTTCCGAACAGGGTAGCAAGAAGCGCTATGCAGGTCTTATAGAAGATGCCACAGGTAATCGAAAAATTCATTATAAGGGTCTTGAAACAGTGCGCACCGACTGGACAGAGCTGGCGCGACAGTTCCAGCAGAATCTTTATCAACGCGTATTTGATGGCGAGGAATATCAGACATATATAAAGTCGATGATCGAACATTTGCTTGAAGGAAAATTCGATTCTCAACTGGTGTATAGAAAGCGACTGCGTAAAAAACTTGGTGAGTATCAGCGGAATATTCCGCCACATGCGCAGGCTGCAATCAAGGCCGAGCAGGAATTTAAAGAGCGCGGACTTCCATCACGCTACCGAAATAAAAGCTGGATTGAATATGTGATTACCATTAGTGGTGCCGAGACGCTGGAATGCCAGCAATCGAAGCTGGACTACGAGCATTATATCGAAAAACAACTGACCCCGATTGCAGACACCATATTGACTGCAATCGGCAGTTCTATGGATGCGGTTACGCGCCAGCAACAGGATTTGTTTTAATATTTCCCGACAAACAGCTATTCAGGGGTTACGGTGTTTTGATGTTCGACCCAACTAGTACAATCAGGCCATTGTCCAGGGCTTCAGTTCTAAAGGCGCTTAAGTACTCTGCTTTCGTGTCTAGAACTACTCTGACTTTTTGCGGATAAGCTAAATAGCGTATATTGGTAACCCACCGCGACTTAACCTGTATTTTTGTTTGCCGGCTTTTTCGATCGCTTTTTACATCGTAGAGATCAAGCACAATCCGTGGTGGATCTGTCAGAGTGATGGTTTTGATATTTTCAATTCGTCGCCTGGTGCGGACCACCATTTTGAATCTGTCTTGCAGCGTTTCAGGAATAATATTAATCAGTTTATTTTCAATCGACGGTTCGGGTAGCATGCTTTCTGCTGTTTCCGTTTCCGTTTCTGTTTCAGCGCCTCTGGTAAAAACAACTCTGACGACGTCACCTTCACGGTTGATTTGGTAAGGTAAATCTTTTTTCAGGAATATCGTGATACTGGAACGGCCTTTTTCAGTAAGCTTGCCTGCCTTGATAGTGTCTATGATCGCGTTATCGATATCATATTCAGTTTTGGCGAGTCTCAGGGATGTCTCCGGAAAATAGAGCAGAAGCCCTGGTGGAAGTAGCTGTTTTACAGATACATAGTTTAAAAGGGTACTACAGGTGATGGCTACGGAGATGGAGTCGTTGTCTTCATAGGTGCTGATGTCGGTAATAAACTTTGAAAGAGGTTCATTGTTCGCCACCTCGCCTGTGGCATTTGCCCCAGGCAATACAAACAGGCTTATAGCCATGAATAAGACAATAGCCTTGCAAAAACAATAATTCTTTTGAATGTGCATCATAATATTAATTCACAGAAGGTTTATCTGGGAACCATCAAACTAATTGACACAGATTAGCAAAATACCCCGACAAACTTAAACTTATCTTAAATATAGTGTTTCAGATAGGAATATCTAGTGGATTCCAGTGAAAGCCCCGTAAGGCAATAGCACAGCGTATTTCGCCGTATGTGAAACGGATATTAATTTCAAAGGCTAGGTATACTTTGTAAGGAAATAATCCTAATGCCAGCTTAACAGGAGAGGAACGTGACACATATTACACTATTGACCGATCTGGAAAGAGCCTTTGATCTCCTGAGTCAGGTGGATGAAAGCAGACTGGACTTCGCCCCTGACAGGAATGTCTCTCCCGACATTCGCGAGTTAACGGGTCTGGAGACGTATCCTGTAGATTCCCACTTATCGAACTTGCAGGCCAGGATCGAGGCCGTCGTAAAAGCGGGAGATAAGCTTGAGCCGCGTGACCCCTCCGACTATGTGTCAAAGCTCATCGTCACGTGCGTAAGGCTTGCCCCGCCGAGCGACGATTGAGCTCCTGGCGAGTGATATTCGCTGGTTACATTTGGCTCCTGTGGTTGGGTCTACCGCGCTCGTCCAGAAGAATGAGACTCTCGCGCACGAACGCATCCAGAAAACCTTCCGCATCGCGCACAAGACGTTCGCCCTGGCTGCCCGTTTACACATCGACAATGCTCACCCTGGGTGAAGCTCGACGACGGCCTTCCACAATATTTCGAAACTGATGCTGATTCACCCGTTAATAGTGAATAAAGGAACATCTGGTATATCATTACGGCTTAGAATATTGGAGGCAACATGTCTGAACCGGTAGAAATTCTTCGTGGCGTTGTCCACCCCTGGTATTGTGATATTTTTGGGCACATGAATGTGCGCTGGTATAGCCACTTTTTTGATGATGCCGCATTCCATCTGTGGCCAATTTACTGGGGTAGTCACAAAAAAATGCAGGATGAGTTAGGGGTTCATACGGTAACAGCCTCGGCGACGATCCAGTTCCATCAGGAACTGGTAGCAGGGGATTTGATTATTGTGGATAGCTTGCTCACCCGGATTGGCGGTAAAAGTTGTACTTTTTTAGAACGAATGTTGCATGTTGACACGGGGGAAGTACATGCCACCTACGAAATGGTGGATGTATTCTTTGATCCGAAAACGCGCAAGTCAGCTAAAATTCCATCCCCAATTAAACAGGCGATTGAATCACAATTAGTTGAACACCTGGATAGCTGAAAGTCCGGGCTGAGATTCATTCAGACATGTTGAGAATGATGTCATTTGAAGTCTGCAGCGCCCAGGACTCGATTTCTGGATTAATCAATTCTTCCAGGTCGTCGCTATCGACTGTCGAGGTTCCGGTCAGATCGATGACGAGCTCCAGCTTATTGCCTGGTCGGGGGGTTGTTCCCAGTTAGCAGTCATTGCCTGTACGTCTCTGGAGAGGGAGTGTGGGCTGGATATGCAGGCCGATATTGACCTGGCGTCATGCTGATTCTTGACAACCCGGTGATTGTGAGTAGTTTGTTCTGAATAATACTCTGGCAATTCACTGGGGAAACCATGATTTTGCGATTCATCGTGCTGCTTGCTCTATCGATAAATGCTATTTCGGTTCAGGCCGCATCGCTGGGTGAGAAATGTCATACTTCGACGAACAATGCCAAGTACAAGTGCTCGGGCAGTAATATTGCCTGTTTGACTGCGATCAACAACCGATACTGCGCGCATGGCAACATGACCTGTGGCTGGCCGGGCAGCAGCGGATACCAGAAAGGCAAAAAGAAAGGCCATAAAGGCAAGGTGTATCAATGCCGGACCGGTGGCTTCAAATTAACCGACGGGAGCATCGTCAAACAGAAAACTTCCGGAAGCTCGAGCCAGTTGCCATCACCGGAATGCAGCAACCCCGATGTAGTAAAAGTACCAAGCGGAACTATCATCGGCGATATTCCAACCCCGATTCCCAGGATCAATTGCTCGAAGGTCGGCAAGGTCAAGAAAAAGACAGGCAAGCAGTAGAGCAAATGAATTTACCCCTGCCGGTTCAGACGATTGCCTTGTTGCTGGTAGCGATTATATCAACCGCCTCCCCATTGCAGGCGGCGCGTTACGTGAACCAGCAAGCCGGGTTTGCGATCGAGTTGCCTTCTGGATTCCGCTTCGATGCCGAAGAGGATGACATGCTGTATTTCAACTCGACGCAATCCTCGGGCGTGCTGATCGTTCACAGTTGGCCGGGTCTCGGTAGCGATGAAATCCAGTCCGCAATGCAAGGTGGTTTTCACGAAGAAGGCATTAATTTGACACCGGTAGCGGCGCCCGACCGAATTCAGATCGAGAATGGTCGCGGCATGGCAGTCAAGGTAAAGGGGGTATTCCTCGGGCACCCGGTACGAGGGCTGCTGGCCGGGGGGAGCGGTGACCAGGGCCAGGGCCTGGTAATCCTCGCCGGAGCTCCGCCGGACGACTGGAAGGGATTCCGGAAACTCGCCAGGAAACTGGTGAATTCCTTCGCGATGATTCCGATCGTGGAACCGCCTGAAGTGAGTAAATGGAAACGCTGGCTCAGCGGCAGGCGCCTGGCCAAAAGGAGCACCTACGGTGACTACTCCGCGGGCGGCACCTCAAGTGAGGATATCTATCTCTGCAGTGACGGCAGCTTTCTCGAGAGTTCATCGCTGAGCGAATCCTGGGGTGGAAACGCCGGTTTTGGCTCCGGCCAGGGCAGTAGCCGGGGCGCGGGTAGCTGGGATGTGCGACCTCAGGATGGCAATATTCGAATCATTTTTTCCTACCACGACGGTAGTCAAAGCTGGGCCAGGCTGGATGAAAAAGACGGCAACACGCGGCTCAACGGTTCGACCTACTTCGTAGTTGAAAACGATCAATGCCAGTAATTTTGCCATCTGTATCCGGTGAGTCGGAAGAGTTCGACCGCCAGGTATTTCGGACTCTTTAATAAGGATCACCTTCGGTATCGGATTTCTGGCTGTCACCATGCGGCACTCAGGGAATTCGAGCATCGTGGGTGGGATAAGGCTGTCGCGTACTGGGTGTTGCCACCGGCGCTTGGTACGGCCTATTGGTCTCTGATTGGCACACTCCTGACATTCATCACTAATGTTATACTTTCTTACAATCAGTTTCAGGGGGTACATAGATGGCCGACACAACATTACCAATAACTGGTGGCTGCCTCTGTGGCGCCATACGCTACGAGATCAGCGCACCGCCAGGTACGGCATCAATATGTCATTGCCGGGATTGCCAAAGATCTACTGGTAGTGCATTTGCCCCGGTTGCGGAATTTCCTCAGGCATCGTTCCGGTTTATCCGGGGTGAGCCGAAGCGATACAAATCCAGGATGGTTATGGAGAAATATTTCTGCCCGCATTGTGGAAGTCAGCTTACAGCTCGGTACATGGTCCCAGTTTCGGCAGAGTTACAACCACACATGGTGTGGGTATATGTTGGTACGCTTGATGATCCTGAAATTGTAACCTTAGAGGATCATTATGGCGTCGAGAGCCAGCTTTCGTGGGTTCATTTCGATGATGGTCTCCCGCGTGTGCGTTGCGATGAGGACGCCGAGCTCCTGGCGGCCTTAGCGGCAGCACAGGCGAATGCTGAATAGCCAACCTCCAGTGGAACCCGGTTTATGCCACTGCCTGGAATGTCAGAGATGGAATACCACTACGGCCTTGAAAGTCAGTTGGCTTGGGTGCACTCAATGGGCTATGGCATGGAGGACCGTTTCACCCTCGGCGGGCGTATTGTCAATAAGTGACAAGATCTTCGGATTGATGTTGTAATGGTTTGGGATGAACATCCCGCATTTTTTTAATTCCGCTCTTGTGTCAATTGTCCTTCCCAGAAACTTAAGGACAACGCGCGCAGAGGTTGGTTGACGATCTGGTCGACCAGAAGTGCCTGTTACCAGTCCGGAGAGGAAATTAACGTGGCTTCGATGGGTTTGAAATAGAATCTTTAGTGAAAAGTCGTCATTCTGTAAAGCGTCATGCTCGGCAATGAATATTCGATTTGCACTCGTGGTTACTACACCATTGTATTTGTATACGTAATGCGCACCA